>JAUVSF010000089.1 GCA_030597245.1 Acidobacteriota bacterium | reverse complement strand
TTTCTTGATTATCGATCATTGTGAGTCTTGCGGAAAGGGGCAACGGCGAAGCCGGAGGGTATCCCGAGCCCCGCCTCGCGGGGCGATATGTGCAGAGCCCAGGGCGAGTGCCCGACGAAGGAGGGCCCGCCCTGGGCTTACACCGGCGCTCCCTGCGGGGGCGAATTGTGGAATATTCCTGATACCGAGACACCCTGCTAGTATTGCCGGCGACGTCGTGATGAAGTCAATTGATCGGTTAGGCCTGAACCTAGCGGTCTCAGTTAACGCGGCTGAACTGCCCCTGCACCGCGGCAACTACGAAACCCGTTACAACCACCGCAACAGCTCCAACGACGTTGTACCAGAGAAAAGAGATGTCGGTTGTCACACTCACTGTGGCCACCGAAGCCATTCCCGCGAGGAGTCCCAGACGGGCACCCAAAGGTGTCGCCCATTTCGTTGCGACAGCCAGGAGGAACACACCCAGAATCGAGCCGTAGAAGAATGAGCCGAACTTGTTGACCACTTCGATCAGTGAGCCGAGTTGGGTGGCATAGATAGCCACAACACAGGCCAGAAGACCCCAGACACCGGTCGCTGCTCGCGAAACTCTCAAGTAATGCCGGTCGGAAGCTTCCTTCCTGAAATGGCGACGATAGAAGTCAATGACGGTTGCCGTGGCCAGTGAGTTGAGCTCTGCGGAGATACTGGACATTGCAGCCGCGAAAATGGCGGCGATCATGAGTCCCACCACACCGATCGGCAGGTGCTTGGTCACAAAAGTCGGAAATACGTAGTTCACGTCGGAATAGGTGGAATCACCGGTGGAGGATCTGACCATGTCCACGGCTCGAGACCTCAGTTCAGCTCGACGCTCCAAAGTACTTTGGTAGGCACTACTTGCTTCAGCTCCGCCATCAACAGCCACCCGCCTGGAAACCTCACGAAGATCAGATGAGACGGCCTCATATTCCTCCAGCAATGCCTCATATTCCGGACTTGCCTCCACAGTCTGTGTTGCGACTGGATTAAAAAGGAGCGGAGCCGTCTGGAATTGGAAGAAGACGAATACCAGAACACCGATCAAGAGAATTACAAACTGAATCGGAATCTTGAGCACGGCGCTCATCAACAGCGAGATTCTGCCCTCCCCCACTGAACGGGCAGTCAAGTACCGTTGGACCTGACTCTGATCGCAACCGAAATAGGAAAGCATCAGAAATAAGCCACCCAAGAGGCCCGACCAGAAGGTGTAGGTTTCGTTTAGATCAAAGGAGAAATCCATGGTCTCCAGATGACCAGCCACAGCAGCCAACTTCAGCGCGCCACCCAGCGAGATTTCATCAGGCAAACGCCCCAAAATGACCAGAATGACTACGGTCATTCCAACCAGGATGACAACCATCTGCTTAACGTCCGTCCAAGTCACGGCCTGAACGCCACCGATCATGGTGTAAAGGATGGTTGGAATTCCAATGACAAGAACAGTGGCTACAAGGTTCCAGCCGAGAACTACCGAGAGGATGACTGCCGGCGCCGAGATGATCACTCCGCATGAGAGTCCTCGAGAAACAAGAAACAGAAAACTGGTCAGAGACCGCGTCTTACTATCAAACCTCTTCTCGAGAAACTCGTAAGCCGTAAAAACCTTCGCCCGGTAGAAGAATGGAACGGCGGTAACCGAGAGGATAATCATGGCAATGGGAAGTCCGTAATAGAACTGGATGAAGCGCATTCCGCTGTCGTACGCCTGTCCAGTCGTACCGACGAGCGTGATTGCACTCATCTGGGTTGCCATAATCGACAGCCCCACGGCCCACCATGGCAGACTGCGGTTGGCCAGGAAATAGCCACGAAGCTCGTGAGTCGATTTAGAACGCTTTATGCCGTCAAAGACGACATAGAGGAGATAGGCGACTACAATCAGCCAGTCAAGAAGATGCATCCGCCAACTACCGAAAGGCCTTTGAGAACCACCAGAGCGCTAGAAGCACAAGTACCGTGTTCGCGAGCACAGCAAGATAAATACGCCCCCAATTGCCGGCTTCTCGCTCTTCGCGTTCTCTGTTTCCCATCCTTGAGATCTCGTCAACACCCAGGTTCTTAAACCGTCTCCAAATTCAGCGCTTACTGTTCTCAGCCTCTTGACGGTCCGAAGAACCGCCTTTGTACCCTTTGACGATCCTTCTTAGGTATTCCACATCCTTACGCAAAACCGCAAGCCTTTCTTCCGGCTTGTGCAGTCCAAGAGAATCGTCTTCGATTCCAATGTATCCGTCATAATCGGCGTCCACCAATAAACCAATCATCCGTTCAAAATCGAGGTCGCCGTCCTGCACTGGAACCGAGTGCTCACTGTATTTCCAACCTGGCTCACGTTCGACTTCCCTTTTCGCAACGTTGTGTTTCACATTCTTCGCATGAAAGTGTTTGGTGCGAGGAACAAACTGATCAAAAAGTTTGTAAACATCAACCCGCGGGTGCCCATACCAGTAGAAGTTAATCGGATCGAGGCAGACCCCCAGCTCCTCCGGCGCAAACTCGAACAGAACCTTGTCCAGAATCTCGCCCCTGTTCCAGTAGACGCTGAGGTTCTCGAGGGCGATTTCGACACCATGGCGGTTTCCAGCAGATACCAAATCATTCAGGAGGAAGACGGAAGCCTCGATGAACTCCTCATCGGGAATTGTTACCTGCGTGAAGTTGTCCGTCACAATCGGGAAGTAAATCAGCTCAGCGCCGACCACAGGCGCGACTTCGATCAATTGCAGTGCCCAACTGGGAGCCCCTTCCGATTTCACCTTCTTCGGCTCAAGAAGAATTGGGGCCACCAGGACCGGTGTCAGCAACTCGTTCTGCAGGGCATCATTCCGAATCCGCCAGGCATTTTCGCGCGAATCGAGACGATACGGAGTCTCTTTACCAACGAAAAGCTTGGAACAACTAAGATCAGGTTCAACGTGAATCTCGATTCCCTTCACGCCAACTGCCTTTGCGGCCTCCCAAGTACTGCTCATCCCCAGCTGCTCAATCAAGGGATTGCAGAGTAAGACTTCCATTCCCCCTCTTATCTCGTTTCCAGCGGTTTCAAGTGATGGCATCATAACAATCAGGATAAGCGCTACACTGACAAAAAGAAAAGTTCGTCGAACGCTCATGGTTTCAAACCTCCAAATGTCGTATCCGAGGTACGGCTTAGATATCCCAACTCCCCTCCACAGGAGGAAAATGAATGGCATCATCGTACCACGTCCGAGAAACTCACAGGGTAGTCTGATAACCTTCCAACGTCTATGAGCTGCACCCGGCCTACAGGGGGTGATTTGCCTGGAGAATGATTGGTCCGGAAAGGCAGCTCGACTCCGCACCGAGCATAGCGGAGGGAAACGCATGACAAACGGCTTTTTCAACTACTGCGACCACAAAAGGCCCGCCACTATCACTCTCGGAAACAGCGGCTTCATCCTCGAAGGCCGTTTCTCGGAGATTACGCATGATGGAGTTGCCCTGGACCTTCTGTCACCACCGGAAGACCTCGAGATTCCACCTTCAACTCAGTGTACCGTCATCTACAACTCAGGCATGCGTACAACCTTTTTTGTGAGCCGAAGTGTAAGATACGCCTCTTCGGCAGAGCCGCTGCCTCAACTCATACTTGCCTTGCCGGAACATGAACGCCTCGCGGAGTCCCGGCGAACCTTTCGAATTCCGATTCAGGCAGGAAGCAACCTCGATGTGACGGTTCGGCTCGGGGATCAGACTTGGAGACCACGTCCGGTAGATTTCAGTCTCGGAGGGATTCTCGTCGATTTTGAGGATCAGGCCCCGCCCTTTACGACGGAGGACGAACTGGAGGTCGTACTCGAATTTGGCACACACCGCGCGTCCCTTGAAGGCTTTGCGGGTCGAAGTGATGGCAGCGGCTGCGTGATTTACTTTGCAGAAGCCCTCCGGGAATTGCGGAAAGGGCCGATGGTCGTCCCCACCGTGCTGAAGAAAATCTTCTCTGGTCTCGAATCTGAAAACTGGGAGCAGTAGGGAACTTTCAACCACCGCTCCAGGCTGTAGCGTCAGAATTTACATCTCGGCAAGCTGCCTTCTCACTTCAAGGTGGTTCAGGTTCAGCGCCAAAGCAGCTTCAAATTCCTTTCTTGCCTCGGCTTTCCGGCCCTTACCAAGATACGCCAAACCCAAGCGGAAATGCGCCTCAGCAAGACGTGCTTCCTCAGATTCTCGTTCTCCAAACTTGGCAAAGAACCGGTCCCCTTCCCCAGTCTCGAGACTCTGCTCTGCTGATCGAATCATCTGGTTGAAAATCTGAGTCGCCTTCTCCTCATTTCCCAGCTTCTGGAACGCAAGTGCCTGATAATAGGCCAGCGGTGATTCCGGGGATCTGATACTAACGGTGGCCATCTTAAGGTGCCTGCTCGCTTCACCGGGCGATTCCAGAGCCTCTTCTGCCAAAGCTACGTAATAGTACACTTCCGGAGCCCGCCCCCCGTTGCGTGGCCGACCCACTTCGAGGTTGAGTGGATAATCAAGGGCTCGGTTGAAATCCTGAAGCGCTTGCGAGTAGTCCCCGTCTCTCATCCGTTGCTGCCCTTGAGCAAGGTAGGCATCGACAAAGATGTCGTGGATCCGCCCTCCACCTTCCCACACATGAAAGTGTCTGCTTTCCAGGAGACTAATCGCCTTTGCATAATCTCCCACCTGAACATAAAGAGAGGCTTCTCGCATTAACAAGGTGTAGTTGCGGTCGACCACAGCCTGGTTCCTCTCGAGCCGCGCCAATCGTTGCGCCGCCACGACTTTCCCGCGTTCAGAGAGTTGATCCAGTTCAAGGTACAATCTCGGATCGGCTGGATCACATTCAACTGCTTTCTCCAAACTGGCCAATGCGGCAGCAATGTCGTCCTGAAGACCAGCGTACGCGATACTAAGGTTTCGGTGTACCGTTGCAAAGTTCGGCATGAGAGTTCTCGAGCGTTCCCACTCCGCGACCGCCTTCTCCGGTTGGCTCTCGAACAGAAGGTTTCCGAGATAGTAGTGTGCGGCAGCATCATCAGGGTGCTTCGCGATCGCTGCTTCGAGTGCTTCATAAGCTTCGAGCCGAAAGGGGAAAACCAGTTCGGTCGGCTGAATCGAGGCCATTCTGAAAGACTCAGTCGCCTTCTCCTCCTCGCCTTTCTTCATGTAAAGGAGGCCCACATAGTAATACGCCATCGCCCTGGACCCATCAGTTAGCGAGTTTTCACTCAAAGAAACCGCCACATCGGAAGTCGTCTTCAGATCCAAAGCTCGACTCAGCACCTCTACTCCTTCCTCGTACAGTCCGTTTCCACCGTAATCAAGAGCCAATTCAAGGTGGTTCTGCAAAGAACCCCGAAGAAGTGTTGTCACTTCGCGTTCGAGCCGATTCTGCTCTTCAGAACCAGTGATCCGGCTCAGCAGGTAACGCTCGTACAAGGCGCGAGAGTCCAGAGGGTCCCAGTCCAGGACCTGTCGTGCGAGCGCATCAGCTTCGGCCAAGTCACCACTGCGCCTCAATAAAGACACCGTCAGATTCAGGGCCCGGGTGTTCAGCTGGTTCGTTGAAAGCGATCTTCTCAGAAAATCAAAAGCACTTTCGTAATCGCCTTTGGCTGTCGCCAATTCAGCAAGTGCAAAGTAGGCAGGAGCATGCCATGCGTAACTCCACGTGGCCCGATAAAACGTCCGGTATGCAGCGTCCTTCTTCCCCAGAGCATTTTGGGCCAGGCCCAGATAGTAGTAAGCCGCTCCATCCATTGGAATTGTCTGGTTTGCAGTCGCACGTTCCAGTGCAGTCTCCAGGCGCTCTTCTGCTTTACTGAACATGCCCCGTTTGATGTAAAGAAGACCAAGAGCCGTATTGGTACGATAGTCCCCCGGATCTCTTCGCAGTGCTTCTTCCCAGTAAGAATCAGGGGAAAGAGCGGCACTATGGAACTGAACCAAGCGAAGCCCGGCAAGATACAGCTCTTCAATTGTTGGAACTTCCTTCGGCGGGCGTGGAGGCACAACGGGTGTCGGCTCAGGCTGGGGATCCACCTCAACCGGCTTGTAAGAGATCAACTCCTCTCCGTCTGAACTGAGCAGAGAAACTTTCAGATCATTAATGTTGAGGTCAGCTGGAAGGGGCAAGTCCTGAACAAAAGGCTTTGCTGGGCTGATATCTACACGCTCGCGCAAAAGAACTCTGTCCCCTGCCTGGACCAGGACTTCGGCACCGTCTCGCTTCGAAGTCGTATTGAGGCCAACCCGCACCAGGGAACCGTCCCGAACATCCAGGTTGACTGCCGCCTCCAGATTGGCATTCTTGACTCCACCGAGGTCGCGTAACGGGTACCAGGTCTGGGTAAAAGTCTTAACTTCAAAAGGCTGCATCCAACTGTAGTCCGGCTGGTTGTCCTGGTATGCCCCGATCATCAACTCGATATAGGGCCCGTCGGTATCCGTAAGAATCTCGTCCCATATCTGAGCGCGTTCGTCGGTACCCCAACTCCACATTTTCTTACCGGGAACCAGATGGTGGTCCGCCACATGCACTACACCCGCTTGCTTGCCATGGTTGTAACCCGCGAAGAAGTCCTCTTCGGAGAAGATCGAGAAGATAGAGATCGAAGAAGTGCTGTTCTTCCACCAGCTCAAGTCCTGGCCTTCTTCGTAGCCCCTTCTGCCCAGAACGGTGTCACCAGTCGCATATGGCCACTTGGAGAAGGTGTGTTTTCCATGCCCCGTCGTCCACTGTTGACTCGGCGGGAAAATGAACTGGTACGTGTCATCCACATGCACCGAAACGTTCGACCAGAACAGGAAACTGTGGGTCAGCGGTGTGCGGTTAAACAGCTTTGCCGTCATTTGCAGAGTAGAACGTCCCGGGTGCAGGGTCAGACCTACCATCCATTTCAGCCGGTGACGGGTTTCAATCTCACCCACCCACACCGTCTTGCTGCCGTCAGGATTCGCCTCCAGTGTGTAGTCGAGAGGAAGGAAGTTTGAGGTCCGATGATGATGCGGGAAGTTCCACTCCACACCTCCGGACCACCAGGCACCCAACACTCCGATCAGGCCCGGTTTCAGGACGCTCTGCTTATAGAAGAAGTCGTAACCATTCGTTTTGTCCTGTGCAAGGTAGATCCGGCCCCCACCACCCGGCCCCGGCATTACCCCCACCTTAAGATACTCATTCTCCAGATACACGACCTTATGCTTCCTGTCGATCTTTTCATTGCTCAGTTTGTCCAAGAGGGGATATGGATACACGTGACCCTGGGCACCCTGATAAACACGTCCGTTGTAGAAAATCGGGTTCGGATCCGGATCTCCGACCGGATAAGTGGGAAGCACTTCCTCCTCCATCCAAATCTTGACCTCCGGATCCTGAGCCTCAACGACCAGGGACTGACTAACGCAAAGGGAGCAGAAGAGAAATAGCCATAAAACTCTCGGGAACTTGCCACGGGAAATGGGAGCAGTCATTGAACACCTCCAAAGGGATGAGTCTCAAGACGGGGCGGGGTTCGTTCCGAAGAGAGACTCCTACCGCTGATTCACAACTGAGCAGGTTCGGCGTTGCCCTGAAAAGTCCGGAGTTACTTTCAACGACTCTGCAGGATCGAACGCGTCTGAGATTTATTCAAGGGTTATGAGGCCTTCACACAAGAATCAATCACTCTGACAGCTTGATTCGCGTCCGGTCCATATCCGTCAGCTCCAATTTCTTCAGCGTACTGCTGTGTTACAGGAGCACCGCCAATCACAACCTTCACGTCCGGCCGCTCCTTGAAATGCTCGACCACAGACTTCATGTAGGGCATGGTGGTGGTGAGCAGAGCACTACAAAGGACAGCGTCGGCTCCGCCATCAACCGCCTCCTGGAACTGATTCACATCGCAGTCTACGCCAAGGTCAATGACTTCATAACCAGCGCCCTTGAGCATCATCGCAACCAGATTCTTGCCTATGTCATGCAAGTCACCCTTCACTGTTCCGATACAAACTTTGGCAACACTTTTGTGACCGGAACTGGCCAACTGCGGAGCAAGCAAGTCGAGCCCGGACTGCATCGCCCGGGCGGCAATCAGCATATCGGGAACGTACACGTCGTTACGGGAAAACCTCTCGCCCATTTCTCGCATTGCCGGAATCATGGAGTTATTGAGAAGGTCAACTACGTCGTCACCTCCGTCAAGAGCCTTCTGTACAAGGTCCGTCACAGTATCTCTGTCCCCTTTGCAGATTGCCTCAAATAGACTCTCGTTTCGTGGCATACCGCTCTCCTTTCAGTCGATTTTGGCCTGTCGCCAATATTATCAATGAGTTTCGCGTTTTCCTTCCATAAAACCAGTCGCGAGCGCAGCGAGCTTAAGCGAACTCACTCTCCCGAGCAATCTCGCAGCTGACGTCTCGCTGGATTCTAAGCGGAGTTACAGAAAGCATCAACCATTCATCGGACAAAAAAGCAACGAGCCAATCGCGTTGTGTGTAAACTCAGCAGCATTGAGCCTGCTGGAAGCCCGATGCCAGATGCCGGTTACCAGTTACCAGTTGCTCAATCGGGGGGAGAGAAACAGGATGAACCACTAAAGCACGAATTCACCAGTAAGATCTTCTTGTGTCTTAGTGATTTAGTGGCTTAATCCTAAAACTTCGAGACCCTGAGACCTCGAGACCAGAAGCCTCACAGCACAATCCTATTGTCTGAACCTGATTCAATGAGCGATAATGCTAAGCGGAGAATCTGCCATGTTGTCTTGCGAAAACAGCCCCGGAATAGGCTTCGAAACGTTCCTCTCGGAGATGGACGATGACGAGTTCGATGACGATGATCTCGACGACGAGTACCTCGACTATGAAGAGGGTCTCGATGACCTTGATTACGACGAGGACGATTCCGACTACGTTAACGCGAACGGGGACGGGGACGCCAATGATCTGGGAGACGACGAATACTTCCATTGATCCGCAATTACTGGGTTTCGATTCGCCGTCTCGACCTGGCACTAAATCCGTTTGAACCTGGCTTGGAAAAAGCGCAGGTATTTGGGCTCATAGACCATTTCCAGCCCTCGAACCGAATCTCGACTGTCGAAGACCGACTTGACGGCTTCAGCCACCACATCCATGTGTGCCTGGGTGTAAACGCGCCTGGGAATCGTAAGCCGAGTTAACTCCAGTTTCGGGTGCCGGTTTTCCCCCGTCTCAGGGTCTCTCCCTGCGCTGGCAATTCCCCTCTCCATGGAACGGACACCTGCATCGAGGTAGAGTTCTGCGGCCAGGATCTGGGCGGGAAACTGGTCTTGAGGGATATGAGGGAAAAAGCGTTTTCCATCGAGAAACACGGCGTGTCCTCCCACGGGAAGGACGATCGGCACCTCCCAGGCTACGAGCGGGTTTCCCAGGTAGCGAACCTGATTGACTCTGGTCCGTATATGGTCGTCGTCTACTGATTCTTCTATGCCGATCGCGAGGGCTTCCATGTCACGGCCGGCTAATCCTCCATAGGTGTGCAACCCTTCATAAATAACCACCATGTTGCGGACTTGATCAAACACGTTTGGATCATTGCCTGCCAACCACCCGCCTATATTTACAAGACTGTCCTTCTTGGCACTCATCCAGGCACCATCCGTATATTCACAGAACTCCTTCAGAATCCGGGCAATTGGAGTCTGAGCGTATCCCGCCTCTCGCTCCTGGATGAAAAAACAGTTCTCAGCCATGCGGGTGGCGTCGAGATAAACCCGGATGCCGCGTCGGTCACAAAGTTCTCGTACAGAGCGAACATTCTCCATACTGATCGGCTGTCCACCCGCCATATTCACGGTGCCGGCAAGGCTGACGTAAGGAATGTTGTCGGACCCGACCTCCTGAATCAGCGCCTCGAGCTTTTGCAGGTCAACATTACCCTTGAATGGGTAGTCGCTGGCTGGATCATGGGCCTCATCAACAATGACGTCGACAAATGTCCCACCCGCCAACTCCTGATGCAATCGGGTCGTCGTGAAGTACATGTTCCCAGGGATGTATTGGCCAGGAGAGATCAGAGCCTGGCTGATCAGATGTTCTGCACCGCGCCCCTGGTGGGTCGGAACTACATACTCATACCCGTAGAATTCCCTAACTGCTTGTTCCAAGTGGAAGAAATTACGGCTGCCCGCATAGGCTTCATCTCCCAGCATCAAGCCGGCCCACTGCCGGTCACTCATGGCACTGGTTCCACTGTCCGTAAGCAGGTCAATGTACACGTCTTCCGACCGCAATAGAAAAGTGTTGAAACCTGCCTCGTCCAATGCGCGCTGTCGGTCCGGCTTGCTCTTGAGTCGAATTGGTTCAACCATCTTGATCTTCCAGGGCTCGGCCCAGGAACGTCGGCCAAACTGCTGCCCCATGGTCTCCGGCTTCGAATCAGTCATAGAATTACCCTCTCGTTATCTAAGGAATCTGATTTCAAGCTTCCCTTCCCCATTTCACTGAGAAGCATCACTTGACAGCCGACGACGAAGAATCGGTGCTTTTGAATCTTCCTGCCCGCAGGAAAAGACTGGCAAGAGCAACATGATCACCAACGACAATGTCACAGACGTGTCTTTCATCAAACGGGTCTCCGAAGGTTGAGCATTGCGTCTCATTCCTGGACGGACCACACAATGAATCATACACCCGAAACCAGGCAGAATCCCATCCTTCATCTCACTGGGGAGCCGCGTCTTTTTTGGATGACAAATCGAACACGGTCACGAACTCATCATCGTAAGCAGGCACACCAAAAACTCCTGCGTATTTGGCAATCCCTGGAATCAAGCTCTTGTCAAGAGTATCAGGCGATCAACCTCTTCAAATTCCAGGCGGCAGAAAGACTTCTGGCCCCTCTTAATTCTCGAATAGTTCCTATTAGTTTTGGGCTTGATGGAACTGCCCTCGCCCCTCAGAATGATAGACAGGAGGGATCTGATATGACGATTAGCCGACGTCGCACAGCGGCCAACTCTCGGGCGCTCCACTCTTTCGCCCGGGCTCTTCTGTTCCTGCAACTGTTCTTGCCGTTAGTCAATGCAACACCGCTGGAAAGCCGTGTTCTTCTGGGTGGAATGTGGCAGTTTCAGCTCGACCCCGGTGACGTGGGAAGAGAGGCGGACTGGTTCAAGGAATCACACGAACGTTCCGAATGGAGAATGGTGAAAATCCCTCACACCTGGCAGGTCGAGCCCGGAACGGAAGAATACTACGGTATCGGGTGGTATGCACTCGAACTTGGTCCCTTCAACATTGAACCTGCACGTGATCTGCGAATAGAGTTCGATGCTGTTTACCGCGACGCGACTATCTGGCTGAACGGTTTGAAAATCGGAGAACATCGCGGAAGCGGTTGGACTCCTTTCAACTTCAACCTCAATGATCACTGGAAGACAGGCTCGTCCAATCTGCTCGTGATACGAGTGGACAACCGTTTCTCAAAGAACGCCCTCCCCTATCTTGATTCATCGGACTGGGCCGCCGACGGCGGTATCATTCGACCAGTGAGATTGGTGGCTTACCCGCGCCCTTACATCGATCAAATTCTTGTCGATTCAGAGCTTAAACCGGGACTCGAAAAGGCTGAGATTGGAGTACTGCTCAAGCTAGGGGGGTCCCTCTCAGAGGCAGGGACAACTGAGGCGCGCGGATTCATAGTACGCGAGGGAGGAGTGGACCGGCATCCACTCACCATGCTTCGAGTCGGCGAATCCACCGTTGAATTGCGGGGAGTCGTGGATAAACCCGATCTCTGGCACTTCGACTTCCCGCGCCTCTACACAGTCAAATTACGGCTGTATTCAAACGGCAACCTCACCCATGAGAAGGTAGCCAACTTCGGCATCAGAAGTGTCGAAGTCAAGAATGGCTTCTTCTACTTGAATGGAGAACCGATGAGACTTATGGGCGTCGAATGGATGCCAGGAAGTGATCCGCGATATGGCATGGCTGAGCCGAGAGCGATAATGTATCGAACTCTGACAGATATGAAGGAGCTTAATGCAGTTCTGACTCGTTTCCATTGGCAACAAGATCCCTTTGTCTTCGAGTTCTGTGACCGCAATGGAATCCTGGTCCAGGAAGAGGTACCCGCCTGGGGGCCCCGCGCGATGGCAGGCTCTTTTGACGACGTCCAGGTGTCACAGATGAGAGAAATGATCACTGCTCACTATAATCATCCTTCGATCTACGCTTGGGGGCTTTGCAATGAGATAGGTGGCCAGTCCCTCGAGGCCCATCAGTTCGTGAGTCGCGGCGTGGAGATCGCACGTTCTTTGGACCCGACTCGCCTACTCACGTGGGCTTCCAATTCTCTCCAGACGAACCCAGAGAAAGATGCCTCTAGCCTCGTCGATTTCATCGAGTGGAATGACTACTGGGAGTCGTGGTACGGAGGCGGTCTTGTTGACTTGGAGGCGAATCTTCAAAGAATCGCCCAAGCCTTTCCGGAGAAAGCACTCGTGATCTCCGAGTATGGACTCTGTGAATGTGACCCCAAGAACCCGGTCGGTGACGCGCGTAGAATCGAAATCCTAAAGACTCAGACCGACCGATACCGTCAAGCCAAAAACGTCGCTGGCGCAATCTTTTTCGACTACAACGACTACCGCACTCATATCGGGGATAAGGGCAAGGGTTCCTTCAAGCAAAGAGTCCATGGCGTTGTCGATCTCCTGGGAAAACGGAAACCCTCATGGGCTGCTCTTCGGGCGGAAAGCTCTCCGATTCGAACCATCGACCTTCGCCAACCCACGGTTGAGAATGAAACAACTCGCACGACCGTCAAGATCACTACTCGCTCACTAACCAATGACCTGCCCGCGTACACACTCAGGCAGTACTTGCTTGTATGGACCGCTTACA
>JAUVSF010000245.1 GCA_030597245.1 Acidobacteriota bacterium | reverse complement strand
GTGTAGGGCGGGATATAGGCGATCCAAACCACTTTGCGACTGAATATCTGCCTGATCCGGAATCTCCGGGTCTGCTTATCGAATCGACAATCGGTGAAGCGCTCCCAGTGTCTGCCGTCGTATGAGTAGACAGGGACAGTATTTCTTTCGAAGGGGAGTATATCGCCCCGTTTTCCGTTATAAACCGTGTAGTCGAGGCCTGTGATGTCGATCTCGATTTCCCGGTCGAGCACATTCTCCAATCGTCCGTAGAACCAGGTTACGGCTGAGTTGATTTCGTCCTGATCGTAATCTTTGTGGGGAACAAAAATGAGTCGCGTGTCCCCCTCAACTCGGAAAACACCCATGTTGCCCGACTCGAAGTCGTCAAACACTCGAATCGGTTCGGAGGCGAATAGGGTTGCGCCGACGATCATATGAGCGAGGAGAAGAAGTATGCTGACTGCAGGTAATCGGTGATTGGCGGTCGGCCTGCCCTCCATAGCTCTAACGAAGGAGGGTGATCGGTAATCGGTGATCGGTGATCGGCCTGCCCTCCATAGCTTTAGCGAAGGAGGGTGATCGGTGTAAGAAATTCTAAAACTCTGAATACGCATACATTCTCAACTATGTTGGCAGTCGTCCCACGGTGGGACAGGCATCCTTGCCTGTCGTGACCTCCGGAATTGACAAGCTGGAAGCTTATCCTCCGGTCGATCTGGAAGCTTGTCTTACGGTGCTACCTCGACGATCATCTCGATTTCTACCGCGATGTTCATCGGTAATGCAGCCATACCGACAGCGGCTCGAGCGTGTTTCCCAGCATCTCCAAATACTTCCACCATCAGGTCAGAGAACCCGTTGATGACAGCCGGTTGTTCAGTGAAGGAAGGATCGGAATTGACCATTCCCATTACCTTCACGATCCGCTTCACCCGGTTCAGATTCCCTATTTCCGCTTTTAATGCCGCCAGCTGATTGATGGCGGTGATCCGGGCAGCCTCATAACCCTGCTCTACAGTCAGGTCCTTTCCGAGTTTCCCCGTAATATAAGTCCCGTCATCTTTCCGAGGCCCTTTTCCAGCCATGAAGACCAGGTTTCCGGCAGTAACGGCATTGACATAATTGGCCATGGGGGGCGACGGTACAGCGAGAGTAATTCCCATTTCCTTGAGCTTCGCCTCAAAATCCGGCTGAGCAGCCTCAACGGATTTTTCTCCCGTCTCTTGTGCTCCCGTACAAGCCAGGAGAATCAAAACTGCAAAAGTCGCGAACTTCTTCATGCAGCTAATGGTACAAGACCTTCACCGCATCCCAAAATGATTATTCTGAAATGTTTCGAATCGTTCATGGGCGATACTCACTCGCCGAACTTGAAGTAAAGGGTGGCGGTGTACTCGCCGTTGGCCTGGTTGGGTTGGCCGGAAGCGCCAAGCTCCGACGGCTTGTGAAACTTGGTCCCGATCGGTGGGATGGCATGGAGGAACGAGATGTCTCCTTCAGGGAAGGGAACTTCTGTATGGCGGTCCAGCCCTTCCCCAGCAATCTCAGGTGTAAAAAGCCTGAAGTAGAGGTTTGGAGTTGCAGAGACGACCGTTACAGGACCTTCCTGGGTGTCCAGCCTGAGCCAATGGAGATTCGCGAAGTAACCCTTGAACTCAGGAAAGTCCCAGGTTCGTCCCGGGACATTGTTCTTATAGGGATTCTCCCACACTCCGAGTCGCGTGCCTGCCTGCCGGTTCTTCCAGACGCGATATGGCCCTGACCCAAGCCACTTCACCCCACGGACCAACGCCTCGGGGTAATCAAAACTGATACCGAGAAAGTCGTGTTCGCCGGTTGGACTGTAGCTATAGGAAAGGCGGAGCCAGCCGCTTGGCAGAACTATCCACTCTAGCTGTTTGAGGCCGCCACTGAGAGAAGCTGTGATTAGATGCCCTCGCTCATCAGGTCGATGCTCAAACTTATTCACCTGGGAGGAGCCCTGCAGGCTTCGAGGTCCATTCGCCAACGAATACTCCCGCCCCTCTCGAACCAAGGTAACCAGGCTTGCGTCGGCTTTGCTGAACACAAATCGGGTCCCGGCGGCGGTGATGCTGAGGTGTTGAGAGTCCTCCATAGCGCCAATAGGCCCGCCGTCACTGGTGACAATCCGTCCGGGTATCAACCGCGAACCATTGAGCGGCCGTGTCCAGGTCCAGAGTTCACGCCCGCGAGGATCATATGCAGTCAAGAATAAGGCGTCAGATTGGCTCCAGTTCTCGCCAAGTTCAAGTGAGATTGATCCGGTCTGATGAGGCGCAATATCCGGGCCTCGAGCTGTTCCTGA
Organism: Acidobacteriota bacterium; assembly: GCA_030597245.1. Taxonomy (GTDB): domain Bacteria; phylum Acidobacteriota; class UBA6911; order RPQK01; family JAPXNP01; genus JAUWTT01. The sequence continues at coordinate 4,967 of JAUVSF010000245.1, read as the reverse complement.
GGCATGCAGAATGTCATTGGTTTGGGCCGAGTCAGGCAAAGGGAATTCGATGAGTTTCCACTCGAAAAGGCAATCCTTCAGATTTATGAAGTCGAACCGATTCTCCATCGTGATCTTGAGCCCCTTGGCCAGATGGTCCATTTGTTTGAGGAACACCGGGGACCAGATCTCCTTAACTGCGGAATAGCTGCCCCCTTTCTCTCCAAACGGGCCCAGGATTCCATCCGGTGCGTGGTTTCCATCTACATCGATCCGACCTCCCTGGTCGGTGCGAACCACTCCCTCATCAACCAGGACCCAGAGAAAGGCACCGGCCCCTAAGGGTTCCGGTTGGATTAGTTCTTCCCAGAAGACGCTCAACCCTGCGCCCGACCCTCCATCGTAGAGGCCATGGAGAAACTCGGTTGGCATGAAGATGTCCCTTTCGACGATCTCCTGTGCCGTGTCAAAGTCGGTATAGTGTTTCGTGTCTATCCCGCTCATCAACTCCCAGGGGTGCAAAACAGGGCGCTTTTGCGGGTCGTAAATAGCGAACTCCTCGTCGAGTTCGGTGTTCCATCCCCCTTCGTTTCCGTTGTCCCAGAACAGGACTGAGGGATGATTGACGTCACGAATCACCACCTCCCGAACCAGCTTCTTCCCGACAGCGGTGTCGTAAGGGGGTTTCTGCCAGCCGCCAAGTTCGTCCAAAACGTACAAGCCCAGTGAATCGCAGGCATCCAGGAAGTGTCTGTCAGGAGGGTAATGAGACATCCGGACGGCGTTCATGTTCATGTCCTTGATCAGATTCACATCGACCAAGGACTGTTTCGCGCTCGTCGCACGACCACTTTCTGGCCAGAAGGAATGTCGGTTGACGCCCTTCAGCTTGATCTTCTGTCCGTTCAGGTAAAGGCCATCACGGTGCCGGACCTCAAAGGTCCGAAACCCGAAGCGTTCTGAGGTAGTGTGGAGGATTTGCCCTCCCTTGCGAAGTGACAAAAGGACCTGATAAAGGTGAGGGGTTTCCGCCGTCCAAGTCTCATAACCTGTAATCAAGGTCGAAAGTAAGGCCTGAGACTTCCCCTCGGGTACACCAACCGAAAAGGCCTCGCCGACTGGTTTGCCATCCAGAGTGTGAACCTGCCCCTGAATCGTGATTTCAGAACCGATGCCTTCTAGATATGTGTGAATCTCGAGTTTGCCGTCAGCCTCAGCATCTATTGCAGTTCTCACAATGTGTTGTTTCGGGAAGGCCTTCAAGAGTACCGGCCGGAAGATTCCTCCAAAGACCCAGTAATCGGCATCCCGCTCTGCACTGTTCACTGACGGATCCGAGGACATCTTGTGGACGGTGACTTCGAACTCGTTGACGGAATCAAAACGGACCAGGTCCGTTACGTCGTACTGGAATTCGTAGAACCCTCCCTGGTGCATGGGACCTACTGACTTTTTGTTAACCCACGCTTCGGTGTCGGTCATCGACGCTTCGAAGATTAGATAGATTCGTTTTTCCTTCCAGTTGGCTGGGAGCTTGAAGCTGTGCTTGTACTGTCCTGTCTCATCAGCCTTCGGCTGATCATGGCCATAGTTGTAGGTGCCAAAACCGTGGAGTTCCCAGTTCGAGGGGACCGGTATGTAGGTCCAGTAGCCACTCTGTCTGCCGCCGCTACAGTAGAACTCCCAGTCAATCGTGTGCTCGCTGTCCGTCCCGGAGAGGTAAAGAGTTTCCGTATCCTGCGAAAAGAGGGGTGCAGCGAGTACTGCGAGCACGATCGGCAGAAGCCTGAATACTGCCCTGTGAATACAATTGGCTCTCTTCATGACGCCTCCGGCCTTACTGAGCAAAGGGTGCGAAGTGTTTCGCAAAATGTCTTTCCAGACACTCGAAGTGGACGTCTTCGTGATCCGTGAGAACCGCGTGAATTCGGTCCCTGAAAAGATAGCCCCCACTTTCATTCTTGTCTGTCAGCACTCCTCCGAAATTGACGTGCAGGACCTGTCTGGCATCATCGTTTGACTCGAACAGCTCGATGCACTCTTCATCCGTGAGTGAACTGCCTTCTGGAACCCTGGAGAGATCGCCCGCGACGTGGTAGCTGGCGCGGGCTTCCTCGTACTGATCTCTTGAATAATCCAGGATCTCCCTGAAAAAGTCTGTGTCGACTCGCGCGATTGCCCTCAGCGCTTCAAGATAACTGGTTCCAGCCGTCTTCACATGGACCAGGCCAGAGCTGAGCTCTCCTATTACGTTGTAAACACTGAATTTGTCACTTCCCGAGTGAATGCTCATCTTATACGGTCCCAGGGCTTCAGCGATCTGGAGATGCTTCACGTATTCAGCTCTGAAAAGCTCGAGGTCACCACGATAATCGATACCTTTATTGAACTCGCCGACAAATCTCGGGGCAAGGCTGGTGAGCTCTATCCCAAGTCGTTTTAGCTCACTGGTCACCAGAAAGTGTTCAAAGGGTGTAGTCACCGCTTCGGTTTCGTCAACTGAAAGCTCCAGCTCCATGGGAATATCGGAGTAGTTCTCTTGCAGGTGATTGTGCATCTCCACGACGTGAGCAAGAACGAATCCGTACTTCACCAATCCTCGGACGATCTCCGAAGCATTGGGTTCGAGGGTGAATTGGTCAGAAAGCCGCACCTTTCTGTCGGCATATCGGCTGAGGCATGATTCGAAATCAGTCTCCAGCGTCTGCCAGGGCAGGGAATCGAGCCTCTTCCGGAGTTCGTCCAGCCGCATGAAATCTGCTTCGTTTTCGACATGGTCTCCGGGATCGAAGGTGAACATCCTGAAGCCCGCAGGGACCATAACATCGATGTCGGCCACTGTCTTTAGATGGTCAGCGTCTGCCCCAAATCCTTCCCTGTAACCCTCTTGAAAAACAGCCCAGGTCGCCACATCAACGACTTCCTGTGGCGTTCGTTGCGTCCGTTCCAACTCCCGAATCGATTGCTGGGCCAAAATGGCTTTGATGCCCGTCGGGCGGATTGCTCGCAGGTGGGCCGGGTTCGCAAGGCCCAGGCGGTCTCCTAATCCGTAGGACGTTTCAAGTCCCATTGTTCTTGGTTTGGTGAAGTCGAACAGTCTTCTCAGTTGCTCGGCGTTCTCAGCCGAGATAGGACAACGCTTCAGGTCGGATCCCGGCAAGGGTGATCCTTTAAATTGGTTGAGCGTGGGATTTTCGGGCTCTTCCGCCAGAATCCCCAGAAAGCGTTCTGTCCCCTGTCTGAAGATAAAGAAGTAACAGCTTCCCGCTCTGTGGATAGAGCGAGAATAGAGGTCAACAGTTTGGTCAGGGGCCACTCGCAATGGGAGAAGAATCTCTTCAACTTCCTTGCCTTGCAGATTATCGAGCTGATTTTTGATTGTCATATCCATCATGAGGTTCCTTCACTATCCGAAGAAGAGTTCTGGTTCGCTTGGGTATTACCAGAATTGGCACTTGGAGGCAAATCCCTTTGGTGACCTGAGGCTTGAGACCTGGGGCTTGAGGCTTGGTATCTTGGTACGTGCTCGTGCTCGTGCTCGTGCTCGTGCTCGTGCTCGTGCTCGTAATCGTAATCGTAATCGTAATCGTAATCGAATAGACCCTTGGCGGGCCTGGCGTCTTTACGTGAGACGAATTGATTTCACGCCAAGACGCAAAGGCGCGAAAATTGTAAGCACCTTAAGGCTCAGAAAAGAAGTTTTGGGTGTGCCGACCCGATAGGAGTAGACTCAGGGAAGGAGGATTCTCATGAACACTTTTATTTTGATGACGAAGCTCTCCCCGGAAGCCGAAATGAGAATCAAGGATCGGGCAAAACTGGGTCGAAAGTGGCTCGAGCAGGTCAAGGAAAAATGCCCTGAAGTCAAGTTCATTAGCCACTATGCTCTCCTTGGGCCATATGACTTCCTTGATATCTATGAAGCCCCGGACGATGAGACTGCTGCCAAAGTGGCGATGATCAGTCTTCAGAATGGAGCCTTTCAGTCAGAGAGCTGGACTGCAATACCTTACAAGCGGTTTCTGGAACTGATCGACGAGATCTGATGAAGTGGGGTCTTGGGTCTTGGGTCTTGAGTCTTGGGTCTTGGTATCTTCATTCGTGCTCGTGCTCGCTCGCCCGTTCCTCGAAAAGTCCTGGTTGTTCGGCCGGGAGGTCTCTCTTGAAGGCAGCTGTTGATAAGGTTTCCGTAGCTTTCTGCAGGCCAAAACGTTTTGCAGATGTCTTAAACAAGGCTCTAATCTGAGTCGCGTAGGTCCCTTCACCACTCATTCTTCGATAAAACCGAGAGTCGTTGAGGTCACCTCCTCTCGTGTCTCGAATCCGGGCCAGGACTCGTTTCTTGCGCTCTGGTGCGTGCCTTTCGAGCCAGTCTACAAAAAGGTCCTTAACAGACCGCGGGAGGCGTAGAAGCTGATAACGTGCAAACGTGGCACCCGCCGATCGAGCCTCTTTCAGGATTCTTGGTATTTCATGGTCGGTAAGGCCGGGAATCACTGGGGCTATGAGCACCGTGACGGGTATTCCGTTCCTTGCCAGCGCCTCGACGGCCTTGAGTCTTCGGGCCGGTGAAGATGTCCGCGGCTCCAGAATTCTTTGAAGGCGTGGGTTCAGAGTCGTTATGGAGAGACTCACCGCGAGCGCCTGAACTTCCGCCAGAGCCTTGAGCAGAGCGATATCCCGGGTCACAAGATGGTTCTTCGTTACCAGAGAGACCGGATTGAGAAACTCTACCAGGACCTTGAGGCACGCACGAGTCAGCCGGAGTCTCTTCTCGACCGGCTGGTAGGGGTCGGTGACTCCACTGAGGGCGAGAACCCTGGGACGCCACCGTGGCGATGAGAGTTCCGATCTGAGGAGCTCAGGTGCGTTTTCCTTTACCAGGATACGGGTTTCATAGTCGAGTCCTGACGTGTCTCCCAGGTATTCGTGAGTCGGTCGGGCGTGGCAGTAGATGCTGCCATGCTCTCAGCGCCGGTTTGGGTTGC
>JAUVSF010000414.1 GCA_030597245.1 Acidobacteriota bacterium | reverse complement strand
GGGGAAGCCATAGACGTTGGGGGCAGAGACAATTTCTGGAGGTCGATAGGTGGAGAAGGGTCGGATGACATGGGCCACGAGTGTTTCCTCTAACAGGGAGAGATAGTTCGAGACTGCGGTGCGACTGATTTCGCAGGCCCGCGAAAAACGGGTGGCTTCAAAAATACTCCCGCTTTGGGACAGTAGTAACTCGATCAGCTTCTGGAAGCTGTGCCGACGTTGAACCATATGCTTCCTAGCTTTGCGTATAGTGCTACCATACGCAATTACAATTGCATCTGGTATCGACCTTTGGACTGCTCTTCGACGGAATGGGGCTAAGAGGAGTCGTCCCTCGCCGTGTTGATCAAGGCAACCATGATAGCTGGGGTCTCACTGGCTTTCTTCTGTTCAGAGAGTCTGGGACGCTGGAATCCTCGCAACTCTTCAAGCAACTCCAAGCCGCACCAGTCAGAAGAATGAACGGTAAATCTGGAACTTCGAAGTCAGAAGGCGGAAGTTGAAAGTGCGAAGTACGAGATACGAAGTGCGAAGTGTCGCCAATTCGAACTTCGAACTTCGCAGTTCGAACTTCGAATTGGCTCCTCAGGTAGGACTCGAACCTACAACCCTCCGGTTAACAGCCGGATGCTCTGCCAATTGAGCTACTGAGGAGCACTCAGAAGGAAGTCGACAATATAGCGGAATCCGGTGCTGGTTTCAAGTAAAGAAGACCTCCGCTATTCTTGGCACACTACTGTAGGACGCCGTTTCAAGCGCTCGGCCCATTGTGGAGCCGACAGAACGGTGATAGAAAGTAGATTTCGCCCTCCCGGACCTGAGCGATAGCGGGAAGCTTTCCGAAACCAAGGAGGTTTGGTGATGATCGAGATCGGATTCCACACTGACGCTTTCAACTCCAGTTACTGGAATTTCGAACAGTGTCTGCAGTGGGCAAAGCGGAACGACGTACATTACATCGAGTGTGGTGCGATCGACGGAGTCAGCTGGATCCACGGCCTGGGTTATCAACCACACATAGCGCTTTGGGAAGATCCGCTTGCACTGCGCCGCAAGATGGACACTTACGAGGTTGCTTTTTCGCAACTGGACGCTGCCTTTCCCCTCTCTCTACCGGAAGGCGCGACGCTCGGCGTGGAATACGTTCTTCACACCATGCGCTGGGCAAAGCTTGTGGGATGCCGGTTCATCGACACGACTGACGACCGGAACCGTCCGCCGGGAATGAGCGATCTTGAAGCATTGGCCCACATGAAGAAGATTTATACCCAGATTGTGCCCGTAGCGGAGTCTTACGAAATCACAATAAACGTGGAACCTCACGGATTTTACACAACTAAACCTGAGTTCATGGAGGAAATCCTGTCGTTCTGCGAGTCTCCTTATCTGAGCATGAACATGGACACAGGAAACACCTTCATCGCAGGTCAGGATCCAGTCGAGTTCCTCAAACAGTTTCGTGACCGAACCAGTCACGTGCATATAAAGGATGTCAGCCAAAGCCTTGCCGCCCAGTCCGGCGGCGAACTCACCGGTATCGCTGTGAGCCACTGCGCGATAGGCGAAGGTGTCAATGCAGACAATATCGTTCGTTGTGTGGAGTTCTTGAAGGAAACTGGATACTCAGGCGTGGTAAGCCTGGAGTGCGAGGGTCAGGGTGGCCCCATGCTGGAACAAAGTCTGGCGTGGTTCCGGAGGGTACTGTCATGAGATTCCGAATGCTGGTCTTATCCATTGTAATGAGCCTGTTGATAACTGCTGTCTCAGCTCAGGATGCAGAAGCACCCATAAAGGTATTGATCGTGACAGGATCGGCTGATCTGCCTTATCACGTCTGGCAGGAGACGACCGCCTCGATGCGTGGCATTCTGGAGGCCGGCGGGCGCTTCAGCACCAGCGTCCTCGAGCATCCGGAAGAGCTGGATACAGCGTTACTCAAGGGGTTCGATGTGGTGGTGCTGAACTACAACGGCCCACGCTGGCCTGGTAAGTCGGAAGAGGCACTGGAGACGTTCATCCGCAATGGCGGAGGTTTTTTTGCCTTCCACCACGCAAGTTATGGGGCGTTTTTCGGACAGGAGTTTCGTGAGAACCGGTGGCAGCAAGGGCCGCTGGGCTCGGGATGGGAGGCATTTCCCATAATCATTGGTGCGAGCTGGCTTCCAGAGAACCTTGGCCATGCACGCCGATGCATCTTTCAAGTTGACTGGATCGACGGAACTCATCCTGCAATCTCTGGATTGCCGAAATCTTTCAAAGCTAATGATGAGCTGTATCACAAGCTCGACCTCTCCCCAGGGGTCTTGGTCCTGGCCACTGCCATGAGTCCTGCCGACCTGGGAGGGACGGGAAAACGTGAGCCGATGGTCTGGGTGAATCAGTTCGGAAAGGGCCGAGTGTTCTATACCGTTCTGGGCCACGATACCCTGGCCTGGGAACAGCCCGGAATGGCCGGCCTTCTCACCCGAGGCGTAGAGTGGGCGGCAAGGAATTCAGATTGATGAGAGGAGCAGAACAATGAGTGAGGAGTCAAAACAGACAACAGTATCCCGACGCAGGTTTCTGCAGACTTCTTCCGGAGCAGTAGCACTACCCTTCCTGGCAGGGGCTTACGCTGCAGGCAGCGACACTATACGAGTGGGGGTGATTGGATGTGGGGGGCGTGGAGCCGGAGCGGCGATGAATGCGATGACTGCCGAAAAAACGGTCCGGATTGTTGCGCTGGGCGATCTGTTGATGGATCGCGTTCACGAAAAGCGAACCACACTCAGGGAAAGGTACCCGGAGCAGATGGATGTCAGCGAGGATCACTGCTTCTCCGGATTCGATGCTTACCGCGGAGTGATTGAAGCCAGCGACGTGGTGCTGATCGCAAATGCAGCGAAATTTCACCCGCTCCACCAGATGTCGGCCATCAAAGCCGGGCGGCATGTCTTTGTTGAGAAGCCGCATGCGATTGATCCCGCAGGAGCCAAAGAGGTAGCGGCCGCGTGCGAACTCGCGACTGAGAAGAACCTCTGTGTGGTGTCAGGATTGCAGAGCCGGTTTCACCCTGGCTACCAGGAAACGATGCGCCGCGTCCATGAAGGAGCCATCGGCAGGATCGTTGCAATCCAGGAAACCTGGCTACGTGCGCCGTACGTGCTGAATGAGCGCCGTCCCGGAATGAACGAAGTGCTTTATCAGGGAAGCAACCAATATCACTTCAACTGGCTGTCGGGTGACGACGTCCCCCAGACGCTTATCCACAATCTCGACCGGTCGAGCTGGGCACTTCACAACGCCGCCCCTTTGAAAGCATACGGGCTGGGGGGTCGATCGACACTTCGAGGTGAAGTTTACGGGAACGTCTTCGACCATCATTCGGTCGTCTACCAATTTCCGGAAGGGGTGCGCGTCTACGCCTATTGCCGAACCATCGACAACTGCTACAACGAGAATTCCAGCTTGCTGCTCGGTTCGAAAGGCCGCTGCGATCTCCTGAAGCTGAAGATCGAAGGAGAAACCAATTGGCAGCATCCAGGTGGAGGACAGAGTCCATACGTTCTGGAGCATGTGGCCTTGTTTGAAGCTATCAAGAAAGGCAAAGCGATCAATAGCGGTGACCACATGGTTCGCAGCACTCAAATCGGGATGATGGGGCAACTGAGTTGCTATACAGGCAGCGAGATCACCTGGGATCAACTCACAGCTTCAGATTTCTATTTTCCACCGAGGGCAGAAGATTGCCGTGAAGACATGGAGCCTCCCGTAAAACTGGGCCCGGACGGGAGCTACCCGGTGCTGATACCAGGAGAAACGAAGCTTCTTTAGCTGAGATAAGATTCACCACCACCAGGGGCACCAAGAAGCCCGGTCTCGGCCACTTAGCAGACCGGCATTCTCAGGATCGTCTTCAGCCGTTCGGGCGGAACGCGCCGGAAGTCCGAGAGATAGATCTCGTGATGAAGGCCATGGAATGACAGCCCCTGCTCTTTTGCGAATCGATTCAGCTTCTCGATCGATGGCCTCTCCTCGGCGTACGATCCGATGTGCAGGATCTGGACGCACAGGCCTTCGTCGATCGTCTCCAGCTTGACCCTCTTAACTTCATAACCCTTCCCCTTCTCCAACAGGGTCGCGACAGTAGTCGTTAAATCGTCTTCAGAGACAAACTCGGGTGTACGAATTATGAGTTTCCAGTTCCACTCGTCTTTCGGATCCATGGAGAAGTCACCAGGCCCCCTGCTCCCCCACCACAGACCCTCCAACTTGGCAACCTTATAGTCTTGCCCTGCCTTCTTCTTTGCCATCTTGATCCCATATGCCACACCAAAGAGCGCTTCGAGCCGAGCTGTGAACTGCTCACCAGCCGGCTCGCCTCTTCCCTCTATGGCGAGATACCTGGCCGGCCCGGTTTCGACGAGGCGCGGCTCTCCGGTCGCCCGGTATTCCTCCTTATGAAGCCCAAACAGATCAAGCTTTTGATGTTCCATGTCGGAGAGGTTACACCGGTTGGGGCCTTACGACAAATCCATTTGACGGAGGGAGAAATCCATTTCACGCAAAGTTCGCCAAGTCCGCTAAGGGCTATTCGAGCACGAGTAACCCAGCTGCCCGAGAACTGCTTACTACTTACCCCGATAACCGTTCACCGATCACCGATCACCACCGATAACCTATAACCGATCACCGATAACCGGTCCCCAGCCCCCAGTCCCCAATAAAAGATAGTCCTGAATGAACCGGGTCATGAGGGTCCGAAGGTGCTTCACCTGCATGTCATCTCT
>JAUVSF010000160.1 GCA_030597245.1 Acidobacteriota bacterium | reverse complement strand
CATTGGGTCATATCGAAAGCACTTCAAAATTGATCCTACCTATCGGGACAAGCGAATTGTCCTTCAGGTTGAATCGGCCTGTCAGATTTCGGAGGTGTGGTTAAACGGACATCAGTTAGGGACGTTTTACAGCGCTTATATTGGTTTCAGCGTCGATATCTCCCGGCACCTTGATTATTCCGAGAGAGGGAACACCCTTACCCTGAAGATTGATAATTCAAATAATCGCGACATACCGCCCTGGAGCCCGCAGGATTTCAAGGCTTATCCGAGATCGATCGACTTCAACATATACGGTGGAATCAACTCTGATGTCTATCTGCTTATTACCGATAACCTGCGAATCGAAACAACGACCGTCACTACCCCGAGTATTTCGCATCTCTCGGCGACGACAAGAGCGGTAACTGAGGTAAGGAACCATTACGATTCGCCGGTGACGTGTGTATTGAAAACAGCGCTCATCGATGCACAAGGTCGCGTGCTTGATGTAACTGCTGATACGAAGCAGATTAAGCCGTTAGAGAAGTCTACTTTTGTACAAGAGGGAAAAGAGCTTCTCCAGCCTCAATTATGGTCTCCGAGCCACCCTTATCTTTATCGAATCAGATCCCGGCTGTTTCTGGATAACAGGCAAGTGGATGAAACTGAGGTCCCGCTCGGTCTGAGATGGATTGAATGGAAGCCATTTAAGGGACTGTTTCTCAATGGAGAAAAGCTCTTTCTACGAGGCGTCAGTCGGCATCAGGAATTTCCTGGCCAGGGGAATGCTCTGTCAAATGGGCAACATGTTAAAGACATGGAATTGGTCAAGACCCTTGGGGCAAACTATGTCCGACTCGCTCACTATCCGCAGGACCCAGCGGTATTGGACGCGTGCGACAGGCTGGGTCTGGTTGTCTGGGAAGAGATACCGGTCGCAATCTCTGTAGGCGGAACTCCGGGTTTTACGAAAAACGCACTCCATATACTGCGAAAGATGATCCGGCGAGACCGTAATCATCCGTCGATCATATTCTGGGGTTTGATGAATGAGGCCACTGAAGGGATTCCTTTTGCGCCAGGTGTCGAGGAGCAGGATGCTGTTGATCTCATCATCAGGCTAGCTCGTCTGGCTCACGCGGAGGATCCGACAAGAATGACAATTGCGTCAGGGGTCACCCCCGCGGTTGCAGAGCATGTTGATGTAGACATTCCCCAGTTCTGGAGTGGCTGGTTCGAGGGGACGTTTGATGACTATGGTAGAGCGCTGGATGAACGACATAAGACAGATCCATATTTTATGGGTGGGTCTTACGGTGCTTCCAGTCAAGTGGGCAGGCATGCAATTCACCCCAAACGGATGGACTTCAGCGAAACTTACCAATGCCTTCTCCATGAGAGTTACTTGAAGCAAGGGGAGGCAAGGTCTTCATGGTATACCGGTGCCTGCGCATGGACGGCATTTGATTTCGGCTCCAACAGGGAAGACAGGGCCGGCAACCCATTACCCTACGTCAATCAAAAAGGATTGTTTGATGCCTACCGCAATCCAAAGGACGTTTATTACCTGTACAAGAGCTACTGGACAGACTCCCCTTCCTTTGTATACATCGTCTCAAAGACCTGGCCAGAGCGGTTCGGAAGAAAGGATGTAGAAAGCGGGATTCGTGTCTACAGCAACTGTCCCAAAGTCGAGCTCTTCCTTAACGATGTCTCTCAGGGTGTGATCAGCAAACAAGATGGGTTCGCCTGGCAAGTTCTCTTCAGAGAAGGTGTTAACGAACTAAGGGCAGAGGGATTGAATGCCGAAGACCTCGTTGTCTCTACAGACAAGCTGAGAGTGACCTACAAGTACGAGTGAATTAGGGAAGGAACCTGGGTGTTTGGCGGTATCGTCAAGCTGAGCCGTGGTCAGTTGGTGAGAAAAGCGGGCTGCATATCGTTGATCGAGGGTGCGCAATGAGCCCCTGGAGAATAGGAGGGGACGAGGGTCACTGATCCAGCAGGCCTTGGTCGCGCCACACCTTGAGTTGTTGCTGAACATCCTGCCTAAGTTGTTGAGGGATCTCTGACTCGGGGGCGATTTCCAGGAAGTTGCGGAAGTAGTCTGCCGCCACGGCGTAATCTTGATTATCTCCCTCAATGACTGCTAGATAGAAGAGGGCCATCGGGTACGACTCCGAATGCCCCAGGGCTACTAGTTGATTAAGGCTGGCTTCAGCCAGTTCCCGTTGTCCGGAGTTAAAGTTAGCGACTCCGTCAAAGTAGAGGACCTGTGGTTGGTCAGGCTCAAGTTGCACCAGTAGTTGCGTGTACCTGGAAGCTTCCTCCCAACGTCCAGCATCGAGTTCATATCGCGCCAATTCGAAACTGGCTCCTTTGTGCCTTACGTCTATGCGGACTGTTTCTTCGAATGCTTTTTTCGCACCCTCCTGGTCATCAATGCTTTGACGACAATAACCCAGTAAATACCAGGCATCCGTGAACTCAGGATACTCCTTGGTGGCGTCCTCCAGGTCTTCAATAGCCTTGGGATACTTGACCTTTTCCTTGGCCAATTCCTTCTGAGCCTTCTCGTAAGCCTTGCGCGCCTTAGGAGGCGCTTGCAATAACGAAACGTCAATTGTTGTGATCTGGCCGTCCGAAGAAACGCGCCGAACGATCAGGGAACCAACGTCTGGTCTTGACCTCAAATCTATGTTGCCCAAGGGAATCTCGTTTGCGGAAAATTCAGGCATGGGTGCCAAACGAACCTGACAACCTTGCAAAACACTCAAAGATCTTTGAGCATCGTGCGGAGCGCTCAAGTCCCCCATCTGCGGAGCATTTGGATGCCCCTGTACGCTGGCGTCAAGATCACTCGCCCCAAGTGGATCCTGACCCACCTCGAGTGTGAAGCCACCTCGAGGGCTAACCTGGTTTTCATCCATCACTCGCCCATAGCACACCAATTGGACCCTCAGGTCAGCAGGCAATGCAGTGGCATCCGCCATGATCGCGGTCCCAGTAGCGTAGACTCTCGATGCCCCGGGAATTTCTGACCGCCGTGTGTTCCCGCCACTAGGCTGCGCATCGGGCCTCTGTGATGCCTGCCGCGCCATCAACGGGAGCCCGAAGAGTATTGGCAGCAGAATAAACACTGTAAGCCTTGTAACGAAGAACGTGTTACCGACCATCTGATCCATACCTCCGGTTGGGAACCGTTTGTTTCAAGAATATCTTACCGCCTCGGTGGATAAGGCCACAAGCGCAGGACACATGCTTTGTCGCTTGATCGGACTACTCAGAGATTAACCACCAAGGCACAAAGAATCCTTGGAGATCTTGGTGCCTTAGTGGTGAGGGTTTAGCTCGTTGAGGTCTGCTTTGAGACTTGCGATCACGGTCTTAACGCCGGAAGTGCGGGGATCGTCTGGGAAAAGCTTAACAAAGGCGCTGAACTCGCCCAGGGCTTCGTCGTACCGACCGAGCAGAGTGAGGCATTCTCCGATTCCCAGGTGCGAGCGGTCTGCCTTGTCAATATCAGAAGCTTGGTAGAAGAAGTCGAGAGCGGTCTCGTACCTTCCGGTGCGAATTCCGAGTTTCCCCAAGAGTAGGAGCGACCTGCTGTTTCGTGGTTCCAGATCCAAAGACGCCTGGACCTGTGCCAAAGCGTCATCCAATCTACCGAAGGCTAAATAGAGTTCAGCCAGGTTACGGCGGGGCGTCGCATCGTCAGGCTGGATCGCAATTGACCCTTTCAATGCCTGAACAGCCTCTTCATATCGTCCGAGCTTTGAGTACTCAACAGCCAGATTGTTGTAAGCTTGATAAAGCGCTGGATAAAGTTCAATGGCCTTCTTTAAGTGTTTCGATGCCTTGAGTGAATCGTTCTTCTGACTCGCCTTCCGCGCCTTCTTCATTTCATCCAAGGCTTCAGCCGGAATAGACAGGGTCGTGACGGTAACTGTGTTCCCCCTGTTCTCCGGCAGCTGTCCATCAGGGGAGAGTTCTTTGTGAAGGGTAACCGTTGCGAGATACTGATCAGCCCGTGAGTATGTACTCAGCGCGATCTGGGTCTCCTCGGATCGAAACCCGGGGCTTTCAGCCTGGATCGAATAGCTTCCTGAGCGAATGCCGTCGAATGCAATGTTTCTTGCGTCGGTCAGTGTGGCAGTTCGGAGGAAGCTCTCTCCCCCGGTCTTGCGTATAGTGATTTGGATCAGGCCTGTTTCAGTTCCCTGGGGAACGACTCTGACAAGGACCTGGATCGTCGCACCAAGCCCGATCCCCCAAAGTCCGAGGAAAGTCAAGAAACACACCAGGGGTTTGAATCCCATTCGAGAAAACACGACTGAGATCAGTATTCCACATAAGGTCAATAAAGAGAAGGGAATTGATTGAAATGTTGTCGGATTCAGGACATCCGGGGAGGGGTTCGAGTGTGCAGAGGAGCGGTGGAGCCGGGATTGTCTTAAGGCGTGCAGAATGGAGTGCTGTCCCGTCGCTCCGCTCCGGGCTCTGATCTCTGGAGTTTGACCCAAGAGTTTTGGAAGAACTGAACGGCTCACCGAGTGGATCAGAGCCCGGAGCGGAGCGACGGGACATAAGGCCTTACAAGTGTTGGGTTTCACTTCTTCAGCTGGACGTTACGGATCACGCAGACGACGTCCTGGAAATCGTCGTTGGTCGAGTACTCCCACCCGATCAGGTAGGCATTGGCTTGCCCCTTCAACGGGTAGATCATCGCTTTGTAAGGCTGAGCGGCCAGCCTCTCGTTGATCGCGGCAACCAGGGCCGGCTCACTGAAGATCCCGCCATCATCGAAATTATCATTGGTGATCCAGAGTCCGAAAGGCTGATCACCCGGATCGAACTCGGTCTTGGAACCGGGGGCGAGAGGTGGAGGGTTGACCTTTGCTTTCTTCAAATCATCCGCGGTGTGTTTGTGAAGATAAGACCAGAGATCCCGCTTATCGGGCGCTCCGTCTCCCGCTGAAGGAAGGTACCATCCACCCCGCGTCGTCTGTTCGGTCCCCAACGCTAGAACCGGCTCGAAAACCACCTTGCCGTTACCGACTTTGACGAAAAGACCGGGTGTCTTCTCTGGGGATTCGGTGACAGGGTTGGCCAGATCCTCGAACATGTCCAGCTGGTAGAGTGATTCGAGAACATCCCACCAGTTAGGCTCATTCGGCCCCGGAGTCACCTTCGGCTGGTTCGGAGTCTGAGCCAACAGCACACTCGCACAAAGAATCACAACCCCCAGTTGAACTAGCTTCCCTATTCTCATCCCAATCTCCCCTTATTCATCAAGGTCAGCTCTTGCTCCCTTGTGCCCTTGTCTCTGTGGTGAGTCTTCAAATCGTCCCGACCTGGGCAGGTCACCGATTCGCCGCGACCTGGAGAGCTTCTGCCAGCTCAAAGTTCTCCTCAGATAAGACAACCTGTTCACTAATCAGATCGGTAACTTCCACGCGAACCGTATACTTTCCCGGTTCGAGGTCTTGAATCGGAACTCCCGCAATCAACACCACGCGCCGAGGTGAGGAGTACTGGATGGTCTGTCCTTCCGTATCGACAAACTCGGCTACGGACCCACTCTTCTTCAGCACCTGGTACTTGATTTGGAGCGATGGTTCAAAAGTAACCTGATCTAGTTGAACACCGTACACCTGAAGGTACACGTTGAGACGATGTTGTTTGTAGAAGCGCTTCGTCGCGCTAGGCAGAATGCGGATATCACCCAGAACGAACATCTCGTCCTGGTCTGGTGCATCTGGTAAAGACTGTACAACATTCGAAAGGATGACCGAGCTTGCCCAGAGTTCTTCTTCCTGATGAGAGGGTGGTACGATGGCCTGGCGAATGACGCCGGTCTTCCCACTCTGCAGATCCTTGACCACGAGATCGACCTTGTACCTCACCTTCCGGTCCAGTATTGCAATCTTCTGGTACAAGGACGTTTTCCGACGCCCTGCCTCGAGATTCTCAACCTTGAACGAGGACAGCACATCATCTTCAAATTCCTGGATCACTTCGCCCTTGATGCTCGTGATCAGCCCATAGATGGCAATTGTAGCGGTCTGAACTCCGTCCGCCTCTACATAAGAGAGTTCGTGGTTGGGGAACTCTACTGTTATTGGCACCAGAAACTCCTGGCCATTGAGGTTGAAGTAATCGAGGCGGATCTTGACCGGCAGGATCTCGAAACTGATGTTGACGTCAACCAGTTGCTTTAATTCTGTATACTTCAAATCCGGGGCTGCCTGGATTCTTGCATACTGTTCGTATCGAAGAAACGGGTTGCGATCATAGTAACCTCCCATGAATTTGTAATTTTCTCGATACGAGGAATTGCCCGGATTGAGGTAAGGGTGATGCGCCCGGTCGGTCATGCCCATGTCTTCAGCCAACGTGTGGCCCATGCCTGGAAACTTAAGCAGCATGTCCTTCTCAAACGGTGTTTGCGCAAGCCGGTACTCTTCCGTATTCGTCTTGTCATAGAACTCCAGAATGACGTCATCGCCGATACCCTCAATGTGGCGGTAGCGCCATTTTTCAAAAGCGTAGGTCGCTGTAGTCCCACCTCCCTCGTCCATGGGCCGTACGTAGTGGCCACCACCTGCGTGATTCTCGATCTCGGCAGGGGGGCCATGGATGATATAAATCATCCCCCTATCCGTTTTCCAACCAGGGGTTCCACTCGTAAACTGCTCATTGGCGTAAGCTATTCTCCGATAGTGCTCTTCTTTGAACTCATTGAAACCAGTTTCCAGGTCGGTGTCTCGCCGTCGCCAGAACTGCTCTATAAACTGTTCCTTTTCCTCCGGGGTCGTCAGCTTTCCAAAGACTGACAATTCTTCGTCAGCGATTATGTAGACCACATCTTCCTTCAGCCACTTTGTGTAGTAGTCATCAGCCTCCTCCTGGCGCTGTTGCTCCAGTTGCCGATTCTTATCCTCGTCTTGGGTTGGCAGGGGGGATGCCGGCAGCAGTGGTGGAAGCGAAAAAATAAGCACCGACAAACAAAATAGACGTATCTTAAGTCTCACTCCGCAATCTCCTGTCGGTCTGGGGGAACGCATTGGCTTAACAGTTCCTTTGAGTCTCTATTCTATCAGTAACCTCGATAACGCAACCACCAAGTCACCAAGGGCACCAAGACCAATCCACTAACCTTAGAGTTGCTTGGTGCTCTGGGGGACTTGGTGGTGAACTCTACTCCACACAAAAAAGGACGGGGCCACTCTCTTGAGTGACCCCGTCCGGTTAAGGCCTTCAGCTTCTAGGATGGTCTCCCCTAGAACGAAAGGCGCAGTCCGACGCGAATACTCCGCTCATGGATTCCTTCGCCGATTTCGAGGAAATCGTCGTCCTCGGCGTCGGTACTCGCAAATGCGTCATTATCAGGACCGTACTGCGGGTGGTTCGTGAAGTTGAAGAACTCCGCCGTGAACTTCAGGCCCACCGATTCCGTTACAGGAAAATCACGGAAGACACTGAAATCCCAGTTGAAGACCCGGGGAGACCACAGGATTCCGTATGCTGCTGTCCCGATGGTATCGTCTGGGGCTACATCAAACGACGAAGTTGCGAAGTACGGAGTACCAGGCCCACGGCCATTCAACTTTTGAATCTCGCCGACTAAGTCGGCTCGTCCGGAGCAGCCTGAACCGCAGTCAGGTGAACTTCCCCCGACATTAAAGGGAGTACCGGTATACCAGCTGATAATGTTGTTGACCTGCCAGCCACCCAGTATAGCGGCACCTGCCCCATCGTTGAGGTACTTCCGACCGGGACCAAAGGGCAACTCCCAGATGTTGGTGAGCTGGAAGTTGTGTCGTCGATCGACCGCATTCAACTGGCGGTTCAGGTCAAACATATCCGGGATGTCGATGTTCATACTGCCGTCACTGGTATTGCCCGGGATTCCGGACGAAATACCCTTTGCCAGCGTGTAAGCAACACCGACCGCCCATCCCCCGGAGAAACGCCGTGTCAAGCGCGCTTGCATGGAGTCGTATTGGTTGTGGCCGATATTGTCCGTGGCCCGGGTTCCAGCCGTTCGACCGTACTCTGCTACGAGCTGCTGTGAGTCCCTGCCACCACCGAGTTCCCCATAGTTGAGGTCACGTCGACCAAATCCACGAATGGAACGGTTGGCCACATAGGAAATTTCACCCGTGAGCCCCGAAAACAGCTCTTTCTGCAAGGTGACATTCCACGACTGAATGTAGCCGCGACGAAATTCGAGGAAGAACGTGTGCGCGAACACATCATTCGGAATATCGATGATCCCATTCCCGTAATCCGGCTCCGTGATGAGCGGAATACCCTGATCCATCGAAGTGATGACCGGTATCCAGTCATGTTCTGCCCGGATGTCGTTTTCGATGAACATCGGATAGTTCGTGCGCAGATCCCGTGCCAGGGGATACGGATCAATGGTGATCCCGTAACCGGCCCGAAGCACGAAGGTGTCGCTGATCCGGTAGGCGATTCCAACGCGGGGTGCAAACAAGCTCTTGCTCATCTTGGCGCCGCAGTCCGTCGGTACCGAACCGACTCCGCACACTTCCATCTTGTTGCCCACGGTAGTGTAACGCTCCATACCGCGGTGGGCCCGGGTGGGCATCGGATAGTATTCCCACCGGGTTCCAATCGACAGAGTAAGATTCTGCTTGATCGTCCAGCGGTCGCGCACATACAGCCCGAACAGGTTGTTCCGCGTCGTATAGGGGATCGGATCCGCCAGGAAGTTCTTTCCTGTCCGGCTGGGCATTCCCAATAAGAAGGCAGCAAAGCTCTGGCGCGAGGTGGTGTCAGAGAGATCGCAGTCGTCGGTGCTATCGCCCAAGCAACTTCGGGTTACATCGCGATCAAATCGAAAATGTCCCTTCGAGCCCTGGCCTACGCCACCCTCGGCCTGGTTGTGATTCATATGCTGTAGACTGACGTCGACTCCGAATCGGATGTTGTGTGCTGCTGAGGTCCAGTTAGAGTTTACGGTGAACTGAATGTTCCGGTCATCCCTGAGATAAGGCATGTACATCTGGAGTGTCCCGATGTCGCTGTAACCCTCCAGGTTCCATCTCGGCAAGCCGCTCTGGTACCATTTAGGACCATTGGTTCCCGGGATCCCAAGTTCCAGTCCAACGTTTTCAGTAATGTAAGGGGGTTGGGAGTCCGTAGTAAAATCGGCGTAGCCGAT
>JAUVSF010000571.1 GCA_030597245.1 Acidobacteriota bacterium | reverse complement strand
TTCCCTCTTGGCTTTTTCGATGTCTTTTAGCGCCCTGTAGCAAAGCATCAAGTTATAGTGGGCCTGGAGGTCTTCAGGGTCTATGGCTATCACACGGTTCAGCACCGTGACCGAATCTTCGAACTTGCGTTGCAGAAACAGAATTCTGCCGATCTGATTGAGGACAACCCGGTCCTTCGGGTACCGCACTTCAGCTTTTCGGAAGTGTACGAGAGCCGTGTCATAGTCACCCTGGCTCTTGTAAGTCATCCCAAGAAAGAACAGGGTCTTGGCCAGGTTGGGATCAATTTCCAAAGCCTGCAGCAAAACCTCCTGAGCTTCGTCGGCCCGTCCCTCCAAAATCCGGGCCCGTCCCACGTTGACCCAACCATCGGCAAATTCGGGATCGATCTCCGTGACTCTAGGGAAGATCTCCTCAGCTGCCCGCAGGTCCCCCTGAAGTAACAGCCCGATTCCATAGTCGTTCCAACGAATTAAATCCGATCGGTCAAGAACCGATTCTGTTTTTGGAACTGTTGAATCTGCATCCACGACCCTCAGCTCAGCCCGGGCTTCCGCCATTGTCACTATTGGAAGATCGGGAATGCGTTTCATCTTCCCCGAGACGTTCGATGTGTCACCGGTGAAAACCCACTTGCCGTCATCGTAACCGCTCGCAAACCTTGGAGGCCCCGCTTCAGGATCCCGCACTCCGGCATAGGCGAAATGAGTATTCCACCAGTTGAATTTCCGGTAGTTCACTTTTGCACTCAAATGCAGCACATCCCCGACGTCTTCAGGTATGACCAACCGAAAATGTACTGTGTCCGCTGCTCCTGGCGGAATCAGGCGTACGTAGGCACCGGAACGGGTGGCCCAGGCGTTACGCTTGTCTATACGGTTACCATGCTGATCGAGCATGAGCGACCTGTAAAAGTGAGCGCCCGGATCAACAGGACCGTCATTTCCAGCCTCGTCGGCGGGGACGTAACCGCTCCAAAAGACCAGCTTTCCATTCTCATCAGCGACTCTTAGCTCTACCCAGACATCAAAAGCGTCAACCGTTCCTCCCGGGAAGAAGTGCCCTACATTCCTGGTTCTCACCACGGCATCCACACGGACGCTGTCTCCGCGTCGAACAACCGGCCGCGATCGATCGATCGGAGCGATCACTGCTCGAGCTGCAGTGTACCCTGCCCCTCTTCCGCTTACAGCGAAGCCCATTTCGTCGCCTTCAGCAAAGGTACTCGCAACCTGCCAGTCCTCCCTGGCAGCTGTGGAGATCATCTCTTCTGACTCCTCGGCAACCTCGCTGAGGGCAAAGATGTCCACACTGACCTGGTCGTTGCGCAAAAAGTCAGTGACCAGTCTCTGTTGCTCCCCATCTAGATTCGCAAACGCCAATGCCGTGTTTGCTCCCGGAAATCGGTGATCATGGACAACTCCTCCGACGTTTCCCGCATCATTCGACGCGATGAGCGGCATGTGGCAGTCAGCGCAGTCCTTCGGTTGATCGGGATAGTAGAAACTCCTGGCGCCCTGTCCGGATACGCCACTTGACTGCCACCCGTCATACTCATTGAATCCTCTCAGCCACCGGTAATCATTCACAGGAACATCAAGATGAACCTTGTGACAGGCTGAACAGTATTGAGCGGTCTGATCCCGCATGAAAGGTTTCATGAATGTCACCCGATGGGGTCCCGGATCCAACTCCACCACAAAATCGTGCAGGAACCGCAGAATCGGGTTGTGGCTGGAAACAAGGTGATGCAACGGAGGATACTCGATCACAAACCCTCCGTTCCCCATCGTGTTACGAACGTGGACGATCGAGTGGCAAGAGGTACAGGACAACCCGACATGAGCCTCGGGCCGCTTGAGCATCTCATCCACAGGAAGATCCATCATGCCGCTGAAGAGGAGTGCGTGGTCGTGACACCCGGCACACCACTTGGTCGGTTCCGTGCCCACGACCTCCTGCATGTATTCAACCGATTTGCGATACCACTGATTGTTGAACGAAGCAAGATGGTGAGCACTCGTCTCCCACTGCGCGTAGATGTCAGGGTGGCAGCCGGTTCGCCCACAGCTTTCCGAGGTCATAAAGAACTCGGAAGGGATCAGATCACCAGTAGTAGTATCGGCTGCAGAAGGGAAAAAGGGGCTGCTCGGGCCGGCACCTTCTTCGTCCATACTCACAGGGACTTGCTGTGGATTCTCTATCTTTGAATGTTGACCCGAATCACCCATGCCTATTGCGATGGCCAGGGCAGCGGACAGCGATGCTGCCAGTACTTGCCACGACTGCTTCCGCAGAATCAGGTGAACCAGCAGAAGAACCAGACCGACCATACACATCAAAATATGCGCGGTTAACAAGGGACGAAACGGCAGCGTGGTCCCCGTGTAAACCAGAGCCAAGCCCAACCACCCTCCCAGCATGAGAGTGAGTGCTGCAATCCTGCCAACAGGCCCCAGTCCCAGGAAATTACCTCTCAAGAACAGGGCAAATGCCACCAGAACAATGACCCCAAGGAAGAGGTGCAAGAGCACATTCGCGATGTAGAACAGAGTCGGAGAATCGAAGGCGTAGAGATAAGCTCCGTTCAGAGCGAGCCCCATCCAGCCCAGACTGAGCAAAAACCCTTTCGTCATAACCCTCTCTTTCCCATCGATACTCGAACGCCGTTTGGCAGCCCCGCTCAGCCCACCTTGAACCCGTCGTCTAAATGCTCGGAGAGGCTGAGAGCAGCGATCCTCTCGTCGTCCTTGAGGGTAAGAAAAGAAAAAACCCAGCCTGAACAGACTTCCCACTGGGTTTTAAGCTGCACCTCAATTGAAATCCTCCTATCACAATGAAGCTGAGTCACAGTCGAGCGCAGGCGTGGCACGGCTATGGTTTCTTGACCTTGTCTGGGTCCATTGATCTCCCTGACCCGATGTACCAGTCCACTTGGCTCATGATGCCCCGGATAATCTGTACGTCCTTCGAGGAGAGGTCCGATTTACCCAGAAAACGACGTATAGCTCGCATAATGTGTCCTGGGGTGCCCTGACTCAGGAAGCCAATCTCGATGAGGGTATCCTCCATATGCCGGAACATAGCGTCCTTTTCCCCCTGAGATGCCAGCTCCATTGAGACTTCTCTCCCTCGACCTTCCACCGTGTGGATCTCATAGGCCATGATCATGACCGATTGAGCAAGATTAAGCGTTGGGAACTGGCAACTTGCCGGGATGGTAACCAGATACTGGCAACGCGCCAGTTGATCTTCGCTTAACCCCTTTCTCTCGGGTCCAAACACGAGACAGACTTTCTGCGAAGCAGCATATTCTCTGATGATCTCAGCCATTGCCCTAGCGGTGTGAACCTGAGTTCGTCTCCTTCGACCACGAACGGAGGTAGTGCCCACCAGAAGTTGATCAGTTGCAACGGCCTTCTCAAAGTCTTCAAAGATCCTTGCCTGATCCAAGATGTCACTCGCAT
>JAUVSF010000483.1 GCA_030597245.1 Acidobacteriota bacterium | reverse complement strand
TTGCCCTTCAATGTCACCTGGACATGGTCAACGAGAAGAACGCAGACGTCGAGCACGATTTCAGCCGAGACCCTATCCGACCCGTTGTGGAGGGAAAGTACCTGCAGGCCGATGGAACCACCCTTGGGGCAGACAATGGGATCGGCATTGCCACTTGTCTGGCTGTTTTAGAAGACGGGTCCCTCAAGCATGGCCCCCTTGAGTGCCTGTTCACAGTGGACGAGGAGACCGGTTTGACGGGTGCCGCCGCGCTGAGTCCCGAAACGCTTCGCAGCACAAACCTCATTAACCTGGACTCTGAAGAGCAGGAATCAATCTACATCGGGTGCGCAGGTGGAGCTGGAATCAACCTCACACTTTCTGTCAAGAGAGGAGCTGTGCCGGTCGAGTCGAGCTGCTACCGAGTAACCCTCAAGGGCTTAAAGGGAGGACACTCAGGTGTCGACATCCATTTGCAGAGGGGTAACGCGATACAGCTTTTGAGCCGCGCTCTCAACGAAGTGCTGCGCGAACACTCTTTTCGTCTCGCCGGTTACAACGGAGGAAACATGCACAATGCGATACCGCGCGAAGCATACGCTGATGTCGTGATTCCCCTACATTCACAGGACTCAGTGCTCCTGTGCCTTAGTTCGGCACTCGAAGGAATCCGTAAGGAATACGAACCCGTGGAACCAGAGTTGGAATTCTCTATAGACGGCAGCGATCGGTTCGAAAACATATTGGAGTTTGAAAGCGGGCAAACAGTACTGAACTTGCTTTCAGCCCTACCACACGGAGTCCTTACGATGAGCTATCAGATACCGGACCTCGTGGAAACAAGCGCGAATCTGGCAACGGCCGGCATCGACCTGGAAGCACTGCATATACATATGAGCTACCGGAGTTCGTCAGCATCAGCGCTGGACGGGGTGGCCCTTAGAGTTGAAGCGGCCGCAAAGCTAGCCGGGGCCCGGGCGGAGCGCGTTGAAGGCTACCCAGGTTGGCAACCGGACGTGAACTCAGAACTATTACGCATCGCCCAGGAAGTCCATCAGAGAATTCTGGGTGTGGAGGCTGAAACAAAGGCTATTCATGCTGGGTTGGAATGCGGCCTGATCAAAGAGAAGTACCCCTCCATGGACATGATCTCAATTGGGCCACAGATCGAATACCCGCACTCACCAGATGAGCGCGTGGAGATCAATTCCGTAGACAAGTTCTACCAATTCCTGGCAGCGCTACTGGAGGAACTGGGCGCTGGGGGCTAGGGTAACCGGTAATCGGTGATCGGTCATCGGTTATCGGTAATCGGCATAATGAGAATTGCATCCGAGACGGGGCGTTCTCCAGCGAGATCGGAAGGGATGTTGACAACCTGGCCATACAGGTAGAGAGTCGATGACCCTCCTCCGTCCAGGTTCAAAGCATCCTTACAGCCGAGAGACTTCATAAGCCGGGCGAGCTCTGCCAGGGTCATACCAACGCTTAGAGTCGGTCGCCTGCCGTCTACCACCACGATTACCCAGGTCCCGTCAGCCCTGATTCCCACCGCTGTTCGTGGGTGCCGCTGCATTACAAAGTTCTCCGGGATCTTTTCCGGCCCAAAATCCTGAACAATCTCGCCTCCCCTGAGAAGCATCGGGGCCCCCCCCACCAAGAACTCCATAGATTGCCAAGAGTCCGAATGTTTCTCCTGGGCGTTGAACTCCCGGAACACGCGTGCTGGGTCGCCCCTTCTAATACCGCCGAGCTCGGTGTCGACGCTTCGCCCTACTGAAAAGACCAAACCGTTCTGGGGGATCGACGAATTCCCTCCCGCCCTGATTTTCACCACCGTCCCTGATTCAACAAGGACTTCGGTTCCGGTACTTGATGTCAGCGTACTCCCATTGAAGTTACTGGTGAAGAGTATTGAGTCCTTTATGCCTCTCGGTCGGTTGATTCCGGAAACAGGGAAGATCTCTCCACCAAGTGACAGACTCCATTTCATCGTCAGTCGATCGATCAGGACGATTCCTCCCCCTTCGGCCCAACCCAGCGCAGCCCGAGGCAAGCCCGGCTCCGAGAACCAGTCAGCCCCGATCTTAAGCACTCCCAACGGTTCTCCATCGTAATCGCCCCCGATCCGAAAGAACCCGCCATTGACCGCCACGATCGCTCGCTTCCGTTTCGCAATCGAGGACACCGTCTCTCGACCGATACCCTTACCCAATGCCCGCTCCGCAGTAATCGTCAA
The DNA here is from genome assembly GCA_030597245.1 of Acidobacteriota bacterium. Taxonomy (GTDB): domain Bacteria; phylum Acidobacteriota; class UBA6911; order RPQK01; family JAPXNP01; genus JAUWTT01. The sequence continues at coordinate 1,881 of JAUVSF010000483.1, read as the reverse complement.
CTTGGCCGGATTCACTTCAACGATATGGATGGAAAAAGGTTCCGTCGTCTGACGGGACTCGTAGCGTAACCCCGAGTCCCCACTGCCGGGCCTGCCCGACCCTGTGAAGGGTCCAATCAGCAGGGCAAGAAGTACAAAGGCACGCAACGATCGCGGCACCCTTAGCCAGTTGACCTTTCTCCGGGAAGAAAGGACTGCCACTTTCCTACAACGAACCTTGACCTCCATAAGACGCCCTATTCTAACTACTCCTCAGCACCGTGGCCACGTAGATTCCCAACCGATACAGACCCTCAGTAAGCGATTCTTTGCATGCCTCCGATCCGACAGGAGGCTGCCTGAAGGCCGTCCCCTCGGATCCGTCCGGATCGAGCACATCGAAGCGACTCAACCGCGTTCGCGTGCCCACCTCACCCCCGCAGTATAGTCGAGCTTCCACGACGAAAACAGGAACCACACTCTATCAAAGGACCTAAGCTCGGCTTCCGGCTCACTTGTCTGGCCTCCTGCTTGTTCACTAAAATAGGTAATCAGGCCGAATCTGAAAGGCAGATAACTGCGCCCTTTAGGAAGGAAGTATATGGCTGTCAAATACCGTGATTATTATCAGACACTTGGCGTGAAACGCGACGCAAGTCAAAAAAATATTCGGAAGGTCTATCGGAGTCTTGCTCGAAAATTTCATCCCGACGTCAATCCGGGCGACAAAGCCGCCGAAGAGAAGTTCAAAGACATTCAAGAAGCTTACGCTGTCCTTTCAGACCCTAAGAAAAGAAAAGAATATGATCAACTCGGTGCCTCATGGCAGCAGGGAGCAGACTTCACGCCTCCCCAAGGATGGAGCGGGACGCGCGTAGAGTTTGGAGATATAGGAGACATCTCGGACATTTTTGGCGGAGGTGGGGGCTTCTCCGACTTTTTCGAATCGATCTTTGGCGGTGCAAGAGGCCCTCAGGGCCGGCGACAGCACCAAAGATTCTCGGCTAGAGGTTCTGACATCGAGGCGGAGATCGAACTCACGCTTGAAGAGGTCCACCGAGGTACCCAGCCAACGCTGACTCTTCAAGTCGAGAAGGCCTGCCCGACATGTCGAGGCACGGGCCTGTCCGGTCGGGCACCCTGTGTGCAGTGTCGCGGCAGAGGACGGTTACTCGAGCCAAAGACAATGACGGTGAAAATCGCCCCGGGGGCACGGGACAATTCAGTTGTCCGACTTGCTGGGAAAGGTGCTGCCGGAACTGGTGGAGCACCATCCGGCGATCTCTTTCTACGGATAAGGATCAAACCCGATCCAAGGTTCGAGATGGTTGGGACCGATGACATCCAAGTGGAACTGCCGGTTTCACCCTGGGAAGCGGCTTTGGGAACCAAGGTTCCAGTTCCTACTCTCGAAGGTTCTGTAGAGGTGACTATTCCGCCGGGAACTCAAGGAGGCTCCCGCCTCCGACTCCGCGGTCAAGGTCTAAGAAAAAGGAATGGGGGGCGTGGCGACCAGTACGTTAAAGTTCGGATCGTGCTCCCAGCGAGCTTGAGTCGAGAGGAAGAGAAGATCCTGAAAGAACTGGCCCGGGTGTCCAAATTTGATCCACGGGCTGGGAAACGTTAACCCGGGGCAGTCGTTCGACTGCCCCGACTAGCCTTCCTGGATTAGTACATCCCATGCGGTGGAGCTGCACCCGGGGCAGCATCTGCCTTCTTTTCTGGTTTCTCAGTCACCATAGCCTCCGTGGTTAGAAGCAGACCGGCAATCGATGCAGCATTCTGCAGAGCTGTCCGCGTCACCATCGTGGGATCGATCACGCCCGCGGCCACCAGATCTTCAAACTGCTCGGTTTCCGCATTGAACCCGAAGTTGACTTCCTTCGACTCGGCCACCTTGGC
>JAUVSF010000152.1 GCA_030597245.1 Acidobacteriota bacterium | reverse complement strand
TGGCTGGACCAATTGACTGGCCGGGAAGACATCAAAGTCGTAGCTGTTCTCGACAATAAGTGACTCCTTGGGCGATGTGAACCTGGCTGTTACGGTATACGCGCCATCGAGCGTTTCGGTGCGAAGTACCTCACTGAAGAGCCGGGAGACTCCCTTGGCGAATGCGGTTTTGAAATTCTTACTGAAGACCGGCTTTCCATCGGCCGAAACAATATCGATATTCAGTTCCCCGTTCAGCGTATCCAATTCGTTCACACCTATGATCTCGAGACGCGCGCCCGACTCGGCATAGACGTTGCGCGGTAACACGCGAATCGGCAGGATGCGTGGTTGATTGGCCGCCTTCGTTGCTTCATAGGCATAGCTCTTCGGGTTCCTCCATAGATCGAGCAGACCGGCGCCCAATACCCAGTCACCCGCCGTCAAAGCATGGATGGCAAACCCATCCACCCCCGGGTTACTCCGAATGGCCTCGATCATGCGTTTGTTGGCCGCTCCGTGAATGGTCTGCTGATCCAGACAGAATTGCTGAAAGTCCGGATAGATGTTGTCGAATCCGCTCTCCCGCAGCACCCGCATTTGTCCCTCGGCCAAGTCCTGATGATACCGGTAAGCCGGCGTCAGTGAATTGCCAGTCTCCTGAAATCGTCGATTGTTGGCGACCAGATCCGGCAGACTTCCATAGCCCACCTCGGAAACAAAGGAAAGCAAGCCGGGTACCACGTTTCGCCCGGGTGACTTGCCGCGCAGCCCCCGTTCCTTCCTTTCCTCATCGGTCAACCCAATCGCCAGAAATCCATCATAGAGCTCTCGATTAATGAACGGACCGGGATAGGTATGGATGTCATTAAACTTCGTTGGCTCATATTCGTAGGGCAGATACATGTTGGCACCGAATGCCCATCCTCCGGATTCATCCAGAATCAATCGTGTGGGATCCAGTTCGCGGGCCAGGAGCGCCATGGGACGCATCATCTGTTTGAGAATCGGGCGATGGAGTTCGTTAAATAGTTCCCACTGGACCACACAGGTCCGATTGCGATCACGCAGGACGGACCGACGAAGCTCGTTTTCCACCATCGATGGCAGATAGGGCGTAGACCGCGGCAACCCCATACATTCGACCGCAAGACTTCCAACCGTCAACACGCCCATCTCATCGGCCAAATCCAACCACATGGGCGGCGGCGGCTTGCGCCATGGACGTATCATGTTGAAGCCCGCCTCCTTAGCCAACCGGATCTCCTGCCTCGCCATCTGCTCGCTATCGGGATACGCGATGCCCAAGGGGTAGAGACCTCCGAAGAAAGCCGCCTTGATGTAAATGGGACTTCCGTTGAGGTAGAAGTCTCGGTCGTGGACCGTTAGTTCCCGCATGCCGAAGCGATGACTCCATTGATCGGATTCCTCGCCATCGCGGACAACGCGCAAGTTCGCGCTATACAGATGGGGATCGTCCGGCGACCAATAACGCGCACTGGGAATGAGCAACACCCAACTCCGCTCATTCGTTCCGGGCCTCAAGTTCCACTCGCCGCGCACCTGAACAACCACCGCAGCCGGGTCATTCGCCTCGTGGATGTCGATTTCCAACCCAACTGCCGTTTCCTCGATGCCCGTATGGTCGAGTTGCACGCGAAACGTTGCCGTGTCATCGGCGATTTTGGGTTCGATAAAGACATCCCGAACGTAAACCTCGCCCGACGCCACCAGCCGAACCGATTGCCAAATGCCCCCAGTGATGCCCCCGCGCCACTGAGGCGTCTCTAATGGACCCATACCGTCGACGACCTTGTCGGACAATACGATGGGACCCACGACCCGAACGACTAACGAATTCTCTTCCCCCGCCACGAGGAGGTCGTCCACCCGAAATTCGAAGGGGGTGAACCCGCCCTCGTGGAACCCCACGACTTCATCATTCAGCCACACCTCAGCCCGGTAGTTGACCGCGTCGAACTGCAAGCGAACAACTCCATCCGCCCAATCGCCTGGAACGTCGAAGGTTCGCCGATAGAACGCAACTCCCTCGTAGTCCTGCTCGATCCGCTCCCAACAGCTGGGGACGTGAATCTCTTGTCGATCGACAGTTGATAAGAAGCCGGCGTCCATATGCCAATCGGCATCCCGTCCTATGTTGTTTGGATCGAAGGCGATCTCCCAGGCTCCGTCGAGAGAGATAGACCGGCGCGCCTCCGACAATTTGCCTGAGGAAACTCCACACATTAAGCCGACAATTAGCACCGCGGCCGCAGCGATGTAGATCCGGTTCAGTTTCATAGTTCCAATTCTCTTCTTCGTTGCAGCGCTCACAGAAAGTGCAGATATTCTAGAACTGCACAACATGACTTCCGTTGCGCAGCGCGAGATAGGGAGCGGCTTCCAGCGCCCGTTCCAGGCGACGCCCATTCACCACAACCCGTCTCCCGGCTGGGACGCCCAGACTCGCCAAATCGAGTTTCACCAGCATGCCTTCCGGAACCTCGATATACAATGCGCCCCCACTGCCCTCTTCCAGCACCCATCGCAATGAAAGATTTCCCAGAGGCGACGGGATCTCACCTTCAACCTTCTTCAATCCGGAATTCGAACGAAAGACAACGACTTCTTTGAGCCCGGGTTTGGTTGGTCGAATTCCTAAAATATACTCCGCAAAAAGTGCGGGCGGAAAGGCACTTTCCGTTTGAGCGTCACTTCGCGTTCTCCCTTTGGCCAAGGCACCGCTCCGTCCCGTGGCGTCCAACCACCATTCCTCCCAAAGTGTCCCGTTCGAGCCCTCTCGCAGCATGTGGCTAAACCGTTCCTGAAGCATATTGAGTGATTCTTCCACGTAGCCGTAGTGACATAGGCCGGCGTGGAGATAGTACGACATGGCCGGTGTAACCATGGTGATTCCCGATTCGCGCAGTATGAAGTTGTGCTCATCCTCCGCTAGTAGAGCATCCGCAATAGCTTCAGCTTGCTCAGGCGTTGCCACCTTCATTGCCAAGGCCATGGCGTTCGCGTGTTCACTGAACATTTTGGATCGTTCTCCCTCGACCCAGGCATCAGCAAAAAACCGCCGATCAGGATCCCACAAGCGTGACCGTAAGGTTAGACGGAGCCGATCCGCGCGTTCTTGGAAAACCCGGGCACGCGGCTCGTCAAGCCAGTCTAATACCTGTGCGAAGCTTTCGAGCGCCCCAAGATAGTGCCCATTCATGCAGAAATTGGCACCACGCCGATCGTTACGAGCGTGGTCCAGCCAGTAGGCGTAGGGTGGACTGTTGAGAAGCCCTTGATCATCGGTATAGCCTTGAAACAGATCCATTAGTTTGAGCGCCGCCGGTAAGAGCAGTCTCACGGTTCTTTCATCGCCGGAATAAAGCAGATAATCACGCAGACTACGAACCCAAAAGCAGTTGGAATCCAAAATCACCATGAAATCATCACCGGTGCGTGGAGCGTACGCGGGCATCAGCCCATTTGCCTGCTGTTCTTCAGCAATCTGCCTCAGATAGCGGCGCTGCAGAGCAGTATCACCGAAAACCGCGTAGTTCCCCAGGGCCGCGTAATAACCCGTCTGCGCATATTGCCGGCGTTCCCGGTAGTTGTCCGTATAGGCGTCCGTCGTGCAGACCCGGATCGTTTCCGCCGACGCTTTCCAGCTCTGTTCAAACCAGGGATTCTCCGGCGTGTGCAGACGGCCTTTCTCGACAAAGGGATATTCCACTTGGCTTACACCCGCACTGTGAATGCGGACTGGTCCATCCCCTGCATGAATGACTACACCCATAAAACGGGCAGGTTTGAGGTAGCTTGCTTCCCAGAAATCGCGCTGCCCCGAAAGGACCACGCGATCCCTCAACTCCGAGTCCACTACCTTGGCCGTGAACCGATTATCCAGAGTATAGGGAGCGCACATTACATCAACAACGGTTCCGGCAGGTCCTTCGATATCCAGATTCGGTCTCGCATTCAACACTGTGCCAAAGTCGAAAAGCAAAAACGAAGCCCGCCTGCTGTCGACACCGGGAATCACCAAAGGTCCATTGCCTTCCTGGTATTCGCGAATCTCTTGCGCAATACGCTCGTCGATATCGTTTGACAAAGTAACGACGTCCAGCGTCGATGGGGTGCTGTCCGCCCTGCTGAGTTTTCCGGAAGCAGGCACATCCCATGCAATTGTCGAGGCCTCAATCAGGTTGAGCGCTTTCATTTCGGTCTCGACGAGATACGGGAGGTCGCGCGGAACCAACTTAGTCCAAGGCAGGGTCAGCGCCAGTGGTCGAGCATTTTCTGGCGGTTTCGGCCAACCGATGTTCCGCTTCAAGGGACTTGCGGTCGGCCACGAGGCGTCGTCGAATTCCTGCCCCGACCAGGTGCGGATTTGGAGTCGAAAGTCGACTCGATCGCATACTTCGAGATGAAAACGGCTTATACGCGGTGCGCCGTTGTCCCACGCAGGATCGGGATGCACCTTCCAACTGGAGTCCGTGACGAATGTCGTGGTTTTGCCGCCTGAAACCAGATCGAGCTGAGCCAGAAGCCCGGCCCGCCCGGGATGGTGGTAGGAAACATTGCCCTGAAGATAGTGTACGCGCACAGCAATCGTATTCAAGCCTTTTTGCAACAGGGGTGAGATCTCTAGCCAATCGAACGACTGATGGTGGGGCGCACAGCGGGCAGGCCCATGACAGACAAATGTGCCATTAACGAAGAGTTGATACTGCGATGTGGCCGTGATGCGAAGACGGGCCTCATCGGGACTGTCTGGGAGATCAAAGCACCGCCGGGCCAGCATCATGTCCGATGCGATATCCTCACCCATCCAGATCCATTGGGCTTTCCAGGGAAGGACCGCCGGCAACATTTCACCCGATTGCTTCCAAATACCCCGCACGCCAGATTTGATCTCCATCTCGGCGGCATTGATCGGAGTGGCCCTCAAGAGCAAGAAACAGGCGGTCAGAAAGAAAATGGGAATTAACCAGTTAGGAAATCGCCGCCCACACTCACGCATCTTGTTCTCCACATAATGGCAAACTGGCTTTGACGCCTAAGTAAACGGGGGCATCGAAGCCCGGCTCATTTGTCGTCTAAAGAGAATCAAACCTCATGGTCCACGATTTCCTCAGCAGTTACAACCGACTGAATAAATGCTACCACCTCATCTTGTTTGGGCTTTTTACGATAGTTCTGGAGTGGGGGCAAGAACATTGACCTGGAAACGTGTTGACGTGAAACGTTCCAGGCATTAATCACCAATACGTGATCAAACGACAACTCGAAAGGGCCTGCTTCGAACTTCGTGAATAATTCGCCACTCTCCATTTACCCTTTGTCATTTGTCACCTGTCATTACACCAATTCGTCTCCCGGTCTCCAAAACTCTCTTCTCCTTCGCTATCATGGCCAGTTGGAGGAAGTTATGTTCAAGAGAATCTGGACTGTTTTCGGTTTGTTGCTGTTTTTGAGCCTCACCACATGCCGGCCAGCACAGGAGTTGCCAGAGAATTCGATGATTCTGACTGACTTCGGAGAGGATTTCCCATTGGAACGGGTCTCGACAGAGGGGACCGCCGAGGTCGGTCTTGTCCGGACAGGAGGAGTCCCGGCCCTCCTGGTACGCTCCGAGAGTGAAGGCCTTTCTGTAAAAGTGGCGGCGGAAAACGTGTGGGATCTATCCGGCCATCTCTACGTGCGAATGGACCTGCACAATCCCGGTCCTGACGAGCTTTATGCACAGTGTCTTATCAACGGGATGCCTGGGATGATGGGTGCTCAGCTCATTCCCGCAGGAGAGAGTAGAACTTTGAGCGGCCTCATAACGAGAGCAACTCCCCCCGAATCGATTAGGCAGACACTGTACGGTATGAATGGGTTGCCGGGGGGCTACGTAGGGTTCTGGTTTACAAAGGATCCGCAACAGATTGAGTATGTTGAGATCCGACTTCCCTACATTCAGACGGGAGCAGAAGTTGAGATTTCCTCTCTGAGAGCTGAGGGAGTCTTCAATACCGCTGATTGGGACTCGAGCCGCTTTCCCCTCTTGGATGAATTCGGTCAGTTGAGGGATCGCGAGTGGCCAGGAAAGATCCACTCCGAAGCTGAGCTGCGGCAAAGCATCGCGCTCGAAGACGAAGACCTGGCTTCCAACGTTGGGCCCTCAGAATGGAACGAATATGGAGGGTGGACGGGAGGACCGACTCTGGAGGCAACCGGCCATTTCCGAGTTGAAAAGTACCAAGGCAAGTGGTGGCTCATAGATCCGCTGGGAAACCTTTTCTGGTCCCATGGAGTCGATTGTGTCAGGCCAGGTTCAGCAACTCCGGTAACGGATCGCGAGCACTACTTTACTCGACTGCCCGAAGATTCCTCTCAGTTCTACTCAAATGGAAAAGGGGCAGCCAGGGAGTATTACAAGGATCGCAGCTATCGTATGTTCGACCTCCGTGCTGCAAACCTCGAAAGGAAATACCAGTCCGACTGGCATGAAATCTGGGCTGAGCGAGCCCATAAGAGATTGCGGAGTTGGGGATTCAATACAATTGCTTCCTGGTCCGATGAAACAGTCTATATGAAGCGACGGACCCCGTACGTGGTCTATCTGCACTCCAGAGGTCCCGTGATTAGTGGAGCCGAAGGATTCTGGTTCAAGTTTCCAGATCCTTTCGACAAAGGATTCCGGGAGGGCATAGGCAGGATAACGAGTTATAACCAGGGTCAGATCGTCACAGAAAGCTTGACTCATGAAAAAGGCAGGTCAACGGAGGATCCCTGGTGTATCGGGTACTTCGTTGACAACGAAGCGAGCTGGGGAGACGAAGTTTTTCTTGCCGGCAGTGTTCTTGAGAGTCCGCCGGATCAGGCTGCGAAAATAGAATTCCAGCGAGTTCTCCGGGACCAGTATCGCAACATCGGACAGCTCAACAAGGCATGGGAAAGCAGCTTCAAGTCCTGGGACGATTTCCTCGAGAGCCGGGAGGTGCCTGAGTCTGAGACCTCGAAGCCTGATCTAAGAGCATTCACCAGGAAGATTGCTGCACAATACTTCAGGGTCATTCGTGACCAGATACGACAGGTCGCCCCAAACAAACTCTATCTCGGCGCTCGATTTGGCCTCCCCGCGTATCCAGATGTAACGAGTGACGGGGCATGGCTTGTGCCGATCGCCGCGGAGTTCTGTGACGTGGTGAGTTTCAACCGCTATCGATACACTTCCCTCGAACTGCAGCTGCCCGAAGGAGTGGATCGGCCGATCATCATAGGGGAGTTCCATGTCGGAGCACTGGACCGGGGAATGCTCCACCCCGGGTTGCGCAGTGCCTATGACCAGAGCGAAAGGGCTGTTCTTTACGAATTCTATCTTAAGCAGGCTCTGGAAAACCCATTCCTGGTGGGAACTCACTGGTTCCAACTCAACGACCAGGCCACCACTGGGCGTAAGGATGGGGAGAACTACCAGATCGGATTCCTGGATATCTGTGACAACCCATACCCAGAGATGATCGGGGCCAGTCGCAGCATCGGGAGTCAGCTCTACCAACTTCGTGCGGGCAGAAGATAAGGGGACGCTCCAGGCCGCGAGTTCCTAACCCCTAATAACGCAAAAGAGCAGCAGCCCCACCCCACATGGTAAGTCCTTCGATCGCATCTGCAAATTCTGTTTTCGCTCCGGTTTGTACAGCTAGTTCAACCAATTCATTCACAAGATCCACTTCAAAAACTTCGCCCTCACAGTGCGGACAATCATTTGGTATTCCATGACCAAGAAATTCACACTCGCGGCAGCGAAAGCCCTTCAAATTGAGTTCACGGTCGATCAATAAATGATTCACTCGTCCTTCTTTGAGCTTAGCCAAAACCGGCAACGGCCCTGTGGCGGCACGACCGCCATGAAAACATTCTTCCCGTATCGCTTCATAGAGTTGTTTTTCTTCTCTTCGTTCCTCTTGCACAAATGAAGGATAGAGTTGTTCCAGGAGCTCCTGGTCTGACAGGCCCGCACGAACCGGTTCTGCAGCAGCAAGTTTTTGCGCCATGTGAGTCGAGAGATGGCCTTGCAGCTCTTTGACAAGAATTTTGTCCCCAGCAATGATTAGTTCTTCAAAGGGTTCTTCCTTGGCCAGCTCCTCCAGACGCCCGGCGATCTCCTGACAATAATTATGGATCTGTTTATCCCGTCGACGTTCGTAGCGTTGTTGTGACCAGCCACCCTTGCGGACGTGGTTCTTGATATCCCCTCGTGCCTTATCCACTTGGGCGATATTTGCTCCAGCCACTAAGAATATCTTTGCTCCTTTGTGGTCAAGCAAGACAATACAGAAGGTTTCGTACTCATCGAGAAACTCTGCCAAAGGTCTTACATATGGTGATGAATCCAGAATGACAAGCTCTTTGAGTTCAACAGAAAGGTGGTGAGATTCATAGAAGTCACTAAGCCAGCAGGCGAAAACAGCAAGAGAGCCGCGCTGAGGAGGTTTACGCTTCAAACGCTCACGGATCATGTCGGTGGTACGGTCGAAATTCTCCCGTTCATCACTCGACTTTTCAAGAAGTCCACGATATTCCTCAAATTTCCGTTCGAGCCATTGCCAATTTGACTTTGCATTGAGGAACACACTGACAAAACAACGGTCAGGACCGCTTTCGTTGGCCAATTTTCTCAAATCTATGTTTTGTGTCACAGCTTCTCTTTCTTTACTTTAGAGAGTTGTTAGAGTAACGCAGCACTCACAAGGGAACAAGCAACCGCTGTTGACCAACCATGTCAATAACCACTCAAGAGTCTAAGGAATCCGAGAGAAGATAGCACGTGTCCTACTTCCATCTTCACCAAGGCTACGGTGGATAGATGAGATTTGAGGTTTGGAATTTGAGATTTCCGAAGGCTCTGCCTGGGGCCTGGCAAATGACAAGTGGCAAGTGACAAATGAGGGCGAAACCACGATAGCTAATCAAGCAGAACTACCGCTGGGTAGGGTTCGAGGCCATTTGACATTTGACATTTGACACTTGACACTTGACACTTGTCCTTGACTTGCCTCTAGGTGCTCACTAGCATATGGGCAGTAAAGGGGCTTCTGCCATGAATGGGCAAGGCTCCCCCTTTCCATATCCTTGACAAAATCGGCTCCCGGAGGGCTTGATGACGTACTCACTTCCGCGCAGAGGTTTTCTAAAAATATGCACTTCTGGTGCTGCAACCATGTCTGCTCTCCAGCTCGACGCCGCTGGTCTGCAGTTCACCCCCCTGGAGCGGAAGGCGGCGGCAAAGAAAGTTATTGTCATCGGGGCCGGACTGGCCGGACTTGCGGCTGCGTATGAACTGACGCAGGCGGGCCACGAGGTGACGGTGCTGGAGGTACAAATGCGGCCAGGCGGGCGTGTTCGGACCTTGCGGGAGCCCTTCTCGGACGGGCTATATGCCGAAGCCGGTGCGCGGGTTTTCTCGGACAGCTACACGCGTCTCATCCAATACGCGAAAC
>JAUVSF010000337.1 GCA_030597245.1 Acidobacteriota bacterium | reverse complement strand
GGGGGCTTGGAGTTTTGGAGTATTGGGGCTTGGGGCTTGGGTCTTGAGGCTTGGGGCTCAGGCAGGAGGATGACCTTCCAGGTCGTCACCTGGCACTGGAGGAGGATCCGTGATGACAAGCCCCGCCTTCGTTTTTCAAACTTCGGCGGGACAAGCTGGAAACTTATCTTCCGGCAGGATGACCTTCCAGGTCGTCTCGGAGGCTTCCTCGCGTTCAATTGTGCAGCAGTGCTTCCTTTCCAAGTGAACTCTCAACGAGCTCTTACGGCCGGCTTGCCAGGAAAGCCGGCTTACTTTAAAGTGAACAGATGCTTGGACGAATTCTGATTTCGATTATTGCGTTTAGCTCACTGATGGGCGCGGAAGAAAGTATTGCTCTATTCAACGGCAAGGATCTTGTGGGTTGGACAGCGGATGTACCGGCGGCCGACAAGGATAAGACTGTTGCCCCGAGTTTCGTGGTTCGTGACGGCTTGTTGATTAGCCGAGGCACACCAGGCGGCCATTTGTTAACAGATCGCTCGTTTTCGAATTACCGTCTGGAAGTGGAGTACCGCTTCCCGAAGGGTGGGGGCAATTGCGGCGTGCTGGTGCATGCATCCAAGCCGCGTGCTTTGTACGGAATGTTCCCTCAGTCGATTGAAGTGCAGATGCAGTCAGGCTCTGCAGGAGATTTCTGGTGCATTGAGGAGAACATCGAGGTGCCGGACATGGAAGAGCGTCGTCCGCGCAAGGAAGGCCAGGAGTACGGCGGGGGTCCGAAGGACGCACGCCACATTCACAACCTGACCGACAACTCGGAAAAGCCTTTGGGAGAGTGGAACCGAATGGTGATCGAGTGTCGTGGAAACGAAGTCAAGGTCTGGGTGAACGATGACCTGGTGAACCATGGATTCAATTCCACCGCTTCCTCGGGCAAGATCGCACTACAGGCCGAAGGGACCGAGGTTGAGTTTCGCAAAGTTGTATTGACACCACTCGGTAACTGACGGAGCCCGCCGGAGGGTTTACTGGTTGAGGCCGACTCTTTTTCTGTTGGTCCGTCCCTTCGTTGGCTACAGCATCGTGCATGATCCAGAACAAAATTCAATACGCGAGAGTAGGGCCCCCGGGCTGCAACGCACCTCCGCTTGAGTTAACCCGCATTTCTCACGAGCCGGCTCCGTATGACGTTGTGTCGACAATCTATACGGAGCCCCGGGATTCCAGACCGGGGGCCTTTCGCCGGCGCCTCCGCCACCTCGCGACGCAACCTGGTGAGAAAAGCGGGTTAGTAAGACAAGAACTTAAGAAAGCTCCATGATCAGTTCGTGAATGCGATCCAGCGCTGGTTCGAGATAATCATGTGGCAGGCCGAAGCTGATGCGCAAGAAACGATCCAGGCCGAAATAGTCGCCGGGGATGATCAGGACGCTCTTTTCGCGCCGGAGACGATCTGCAAACTCGCTGGAATTGATGTCCAGGTGGTAGCGGACAAAGGCGATAGCGGCTGCATCGGGAGGACGCACACTGAAGGTATCCTCATGGCTCTCCAGCCACCTCTCCAGTACGGGGTAACCGCGCCGGATGTAATTCCGGGTGCGCTGGATAAGTCTAGGCCGGACTTCAGGCGACAGGGCAATGGCTGCCAGTTGGTTTGCCAGGGTGGTGGCACTTAATGTGGTGTACTCATGGCGCGCCCATATTCTGTCGATGGTCTCAGTCGGTCCTACGGCCCAGCCGGTCCGCAGGCCTGGCAGGCCGTATGCCTTGCTCAAACTGCCTGTGGCGATGACCTTGTCATAGCGCCCGTAAAAGGAGGGGGCAGGCTGCTCGGTCAAACGTTCCGCACCACTGTAGACCTCGTCCGCAAGAATCCAGGCTCCCACTCGGTCCGCAAGGTTGACGATGCCGTTCATCTCAGCCTCAGTGAGAATCCGGCCCGTAGGATTGTTCGGATTGCACACCGCAATGAGCTTGGTTTGCTCACTCAGCACGTTCTCCAACTCGGCCAGATCGGGTGCCCAGTCATTCTCCTCCTGAAGATTGAAGGTCTTGAGCAGGAGGTCGTGATTCTTCGCGATACCCCATATCTGCATGTAGTTAGGGAGCATCACGACAATCTCGTCACCTGGAGACAGAAGTGTGCGGACCGTATTGTAGTTGGCTTCGACGGCTCCGATCGTGACCAGAACATTATCTGGTGTTGCCCCATTGTAGAGGGCTGAGATGTTCTCTCGAAGTTCGGGATTGCCATTCGCATAGGCGTAGTTCAGTTCTGTCGACAACAGCTGATCGATTCTATCGGAGTCGTCGGCCAACAACTCGCGGAGAACAACGGGATGGACGCCGCTTTCAGATAGGTTGTAATCGACAACCTGCTCAAATTGAGACATGAAGCGTTCCATCTCGAACGGTTGAAAATGTGTCATGGAGTCCTCTCTATGGTTTCGCTGAGATCACAATCCAATGAAGAATGAGAAGTATCAACCTAAACTGTTAGCCAGTGAACTGCAACAGCCAGATTATGCCCCAAACCCGAGTTTAGTCAATCTGCGACAACGCGGTGTGAGCATCGCCTACAAACTGCATTTGACCTTGTCTCCTGCGTGCTTTCGAGCTGCTATCATCAATTGCGTCACCCTGACGGCGAGCGCTGACGAGGAAGGGTGACATAGATCGGGTTGATGCCCCCCATCACAGCACTTGAGGAAGTACTCAAGCTCCGCCTGGTAAGGGTCCATTTCGTCGTCTTCCAACAATTCATTGCTGCCGTCTGTCCAATAGATACTCGGTGGCCTTCCAGCTGAACTGTACTCCGCGACGCCCAGGTCACCAACTACCGTGTACTCCATTGAGAAAGGGTATTCGTTTGCCGGGTACCATCCTCCAGCAATTGTGACCGATCCAATTTCCGGGTAGTAAAACTCTGAGACAATCGAATCGATGCCGTTCGGCATATCCTCGTGTCCCGTGGCGGAGATTGCTTCCGGAACGCCGAAGAGGAGCAGGGCCATGTCAACGTCATGAATCAGCAGATCGAAGATACCACCTCCGCTCTTTGCCTCGTCGGCCAACCAGGGTCCCCATGCTGGAACAGCAGTGCGGCGCCGGAAGAAGGCTGAGCGAATCGGCCCCAGTTTTGCTGACTGGACCAATCCCGCGAGTCCCTGGTAGGCAGGGGAGAACCGAAGAACCTGGGCAGCCATCAGAACTCGCTCGTTCTCGGTAGCGGCGGTCAACATCTCATCAGCCGAGGCCCCGTCAAGTGCCATCGGCTTCTCTACCAGCACATGCTTTCCGGCACGCACCGCCTCAATTGTGACTGGTGCGTGCAGGTCTGTGGGAAGGCAGATGTCAACTGCTTCCACTTGTGGGTCGGACAGAATCTCCTTCAAACTGGAATACTTCTTTACTCCCGTGAAGTCCATCCTCTGACCGTCAATTCCCAGGTTGCCCTGAACCTCGCTCAAGTCGCCACTGAGGCGCGCCGGGTTCGTATCCATAACGGCAACGAGCCGGGCCCCAGGGATTCGCGCAATTGCTTGTAAATGGGTGCTCCCCATAAAGCCCAAACCGATAACCCCGATCTTCATTTTACTTTCCTTTCCTCGTGCCTTAGTTTACTTGGAGCCGGGTCCTTTCAAGGCCGGACAATCATGCTATTTGACTTACCGCTTGTGGATGTTAACCACGAAGTCACGAAAGCACAAAGAAATCTTAGTGGTTTTGTGACTTCGTGGTAAATTCGCCAGTTGAGAGGTCTCAGGGGGAGGTCGCCAAATCGAAAATCCCAGGTGTCGGATCGGTTCCCTTCGTCGCGAGCTTTGTCGTGAACCTTGTCGATTCGTCCACGTGGATTCCGACAAAGCTCACGATTAAGTTCACGACAAAGAATGCTGGACGCCAGCCCTGTCCTCCATAGCTCGAAGAGCAAAGGGGGATGCCAGATGCCGGATGCTGGATACCGGGGCGTGGGGCGTGGTCAAGACATAGGTAGACGAATCGCTGCTCCGGGACCGCCGATCAATCGGTGCTGTCTCTCCGGACCCTGAAAGGGCCCGGCTCCGTATGAAGTCTTTGTCGACCATTCACCCGGGGAGCCCCGGGAGGAAGATGGCCTTCCAGGCCGTCATCAAAGTGCTGCATACCAACGTGACAAACTTATCTTCCGTCACGCGTCCTATTTCGTACTATACGGAGCCCCGGGATCTCAGAGACCGGGGGTCTCGAGCCCACGACGTTGGCACACCACCGGGCGTGGTACAACAGCCACTAACAATGCGAGCCCTGCGAGGGCGGCACATTTCGAAGGCACCGTTCCAAGTATTAGACCCCGAGACCTCGAGACCTTCCGTGTCGAATATTGACGTTCATTTCAGCTGCAACGACAATCTATGGTAGCGGCCATGTCCGCTGGTAAGGAGACGGCTGGGTTTAAGCGATGAAGGGACCGAGAAACATTCTAATCCGGGAAATTGAATACATCGCCGAATATCGAGCGGTGGAAGAGCTTCAGAAAGAGGCTTGGGGGTTTAAGGACCGTGACGTGGTACCACTCAACCAGCTTCTGGCTGCCAGGGTGGCCGGCGGTGTTCTGATCGGTGCGTTTGAGGGCTTGGAGTTGGTGGGATTCGTTTATGGCTTCCTCGGCCTGGATCATGGATGTACGGTTATGCACTCGCACATGCTGGCGGTGAAACAGCGATACCGGGGTCGGAAACTCGGCTACCAGCTGAAGCTGGCACAGCGTCAACGTACCTTGAAGCTTGGTATCGAAGAAGTAACCTGGACCTTCGACCCCCTGCAGAGTCTCAACGCTTACCTGAACTTTCAGAAGCTCGGGGTGATTGCCGACAGATACGAAGTTGATTTCTATGGTCCCAGTTCCAGCTCTCTTCATCAGTTAGGCACCGATCGCCTGTGGGTGAATTGGAAACTCAATAGTCAACGGGTCAAGCGCAGGCTGGAGCAGAGTGCAGAACTTCCCTCTTCGAAGCTTGGAAAAGCCGAGCCGCTGGTCCGTTGTCTGGAGGATGGCTCTCCGGCCAAAACCTCTCTCGATGCAACTTCAGGCGTAGTGATTGCCATCGAGATTCCGGGCGATATCGACAAGCTCCAGAATGAGGACATGGAATTGGCCCGGCGTTGGAGGGGCGTGACTCGAGAGGCGTTCCTCGAGGCGCTGCGAATCGGATATCGAGTTGAGGAGTTCTCTCGGCCAAAGGGGAAGAACCAACTTCCAGGC
Source organism: Acidobacteriota bacterium (assembly GCA_030597245.1). Classification (GTDB taxonomy): domain Bacteria; phylum Acidobacteriota; class UBA6911; order RPQK01; family JAPXNP01; genus JAUWTT01. The sequence continues at coordinate 434 of JAUVSF010000337.1, read as the reverse complement.
ACATACGTGCTGGTTCGGATGAGCGAGTTGGCGTGACCCTGCGCGTTTATGATGCCTGCAACCGCCTTTTTTAATCGATTTCCGATAGCTCCTTTTGACTTGACTCAGGGCATCTGATGTAAAGTATGGCCTTCCTGAACACGGCGGAGAGCGCCGGCAACAGGCCAAGAGAGACCGACTGCGCACGTTGGGGCGTGTTGCCCAAATGGCAGCAAGCCTAAATTCGAAGCCCGAAGCTCGAATTTCGAAACAAACTTCAAGCTCGAATATCTAAGGACTGAAACAGGCTCTTGTCGATAACTTACTCAGAAACTGTTATTTCAGGGTGTTTAGAACTTAGACTTTGTTATTTCCAGCTTGTTTAGAGCTTCGGATTTCGAGCTTCGACCTTGGGCTGTTGCGGTTTCCCTCTGATCAACAGACCCATTCGGCTG
>JAUVSF010000272.1 GCA_030597245.1 Acidobacteriota bacterium | reverse complement strand
TTTGCTGGAGCTGCGCAATCTCTACGCGCCGTTCCAGCTGTGCCCTGACTGCGTTGCGCTCGGTCGGCCTCCTCGACGGACTCTCGAGTACGACTGCGGAGGCCTCGGTCGCGACGCCTTGTCAGGACGGCGCCTCCATCGCCTCGCTACGCAACCTGGTGAGAAAAGCGGGTTAGTGAAATGACAGGCGGGCAGACTTGGGACCGGATTTGGGACTGTCCCCAGCTGCTCCTGATTCTTGCTCCTTTCCTCGGGCCTCTGACCATCTCGATGGTCAGACGAGCACAACCCCCAGTCCTGAACGTTCGGGATACAAACAAACCCCCTGCTCCACCCGTACACCATCCGCCGGATCGTTACTGATCAGCAACGCGCCGTCCATGTCTACCGCATCCAGGAGCGGAAGAAGGTGGGCGATCGCGCTCATGCCGACGCTGCTTTCAGTCATACAGCCGACCATGACCGACAGGTTCAGTTCGCGTGCGCGGGTGATCATGCGGCGGGCCGGAGTGAGGCCGCCGCATTTCATCAGCTTGATGTTGATGCCGTGGAAGAGTTCGCTGCAGCGTTCAACATCCTCCTCTCTGACACAGCTCTCATCCGCAATCAGCGGCAGCGGCGAGGAGGCATACATGGTTTTCATACCTGCCCAGTCATCCGCTTTCAGAGGCTGTTCAATGAATTCCACGTCCAGGGCTGCCAGCGCCTCGGCGTGAACCATACCGGTTTCCGCACTCCAGGCGCCGTTGGCATCCACCCGCAGAACCGCATCGGTATGTGCACGTATAGCCCGCATGCCGGAAATATCATCGGCGGTGGCGAGCTTGATCTTGTAAATGGGCCAGCCGGGATAGTCGTCCAGCTTGCCGACCATTTCTTCGAGGGAACCTATGCCGATAGTGACATCGGATGCCACATTATTTTGAGTCGACAGCCCCCAGCAGATATAGAGCGGCTTGCCCTGGCGCTGGGCCCAGAGATCCCACAGGGCATTGTCAAGGGCACAGAGAGCAAATAGGTCTCCGCCTGTCAGTCGCAACAATTCCGGCCAGAGTTCTTCAGGATGGAATTCCCCGACCTCGGCCAGAAAAGCCCGGCAGTTTGCGACATTCGCGCTCATACCCGCGATGGTTTTCCGATAATAGAGATGCGCCGCTGCTTCGCCCAGGCCCGTGAAGGCGCCGTCACTGACGGCCACAATGAGGCTGTCGCTGCTGTCCCTGGCTTCACGCGAAGTACGGAAGGTCGAACGAAGTTGCAGAGTTACCAAGGTCAAATGCACGCTCAACATGACAGTGCCCAACCATGAAATTTTACATTCTCTCAGGCCAATTTCCCTAATTCGAGGTCAATCTTCTTTGGCCTTGCTCAAGTGAGCCTTGGCCAACTCATCATGTAGCTTCGCGCGGCAGCGGCCGGGGTCTATGGCGCCCGGTTTCGCACTCTGCTACGATCTCCAACGGGAAAGGGTCGCGGTAACTACGAGGAGGAAACGCCATGCAACTGAGCTTGTTCTCTGTCAGTTACGCCGGGCTGTGGGGCCAGGCCCGCCTGAGCGTCGAAGAGGTGATCGCCAAAGCGGCTCAGCTTGGCTACAACACGGTTATGCTGATGGGCAAACGTCCCCATCTGTCACCGTTGGATGCGACCGAGGACCAACGGGCTTCGGTTGAGGCGGCACTTCGAGAGCACGGCGTCGAATGCTCGGCGCTGGCAGGCTACGTGGATTTTGCGGGAGGCGGTGCCGCCGAAGTGCCTTACCTCGAGATGCAGATCGCCTACGCGGAGCGGCTGGCAGCCATGGCGGCGCGACTGGAGGCCAAATTCGTGCGGCTCTTCACCGCCTACGGAACGCCGGGGCAGAGCCCCCTCGCATTATGGTCCCAGACGGTCGGGGTGCTGCAGGAAATCTGCGATCGAGCTGCGGCGCACGACGTTACGATCGCCGTACAGAATCATCACGATATCGCCTTGCATACAGACGCGCTGTTGGAGTTGTTAGGTGACGTAGGCCGTCCCAACTGTAAACTTGGCTTCGACGCCTGGTCACCGGCCCTGCGGGGAGAGCCACTGTACGAAGCTGCCCGGCGTGCGGCGGGCCAGACGGTCATGACGACGAACGCGGATTACCTGCGGTGGCCTCGCTACCAGTATCGTCCAGCGATCGTCAACTACGAACAGGTTCAACCGGACCTGGTGCGGGCCGTCAAGTTCGGCACCGGATTCATTGACTATCAAGCGTTCTTCCAAGGGCTTAAAGACGGTGGCTTCAACGGCGTGGCTAACTACGAAATGTGTTCGCCGATCCGGGGCGGCGGTTCGCTGGAGAACCTGGATGCGTATGCCTCCCAATATGTTGCCTGGATGCGTGGCAAATGACAAATGGCAAATGTCAAATGTCAAATGTCAAATGTCAAATGTCATTAAAAATTGTCCCGTTTCGTCGGTGACATTTTCTTGGTGCCCTTGGTGTGAATTATTCGGGTTATCCTTGACTGGGACGACAGGCACCACGGGACTGAATGCGGACTGCACCGAAAAGGCGCGAAGGGGGTTGAACCACTGAAACACTCTGGACTAGTGGTGGTTGCTTTCTTGATGCTGATGACTTCTTCGTTGGGAACAGAGCTACCCAATATTCTGCTTATCATCTCGGATGACCAGGCCTGGTCAGACTACGGTTTCATGGGTCACCCGGAGATCCAGACTCCGAATCTCGATCGGCTGGCATCCGAAGGACTCCTTTTCCGATACGGATACGTCCCGACCAGCCTTTGCCGCCCTAGTCTGGCGACTATCATCACGGGCCTGCAACCCCACCAGCATCAAATCACCGGCAATGACCCAGTTCGGCCGGCAGGAGTCACTCGTCAGGACCCCGACTATCAGCAGCTCAATGAGCAACTGATCAACCGCATAGAGCAAGTGCCTACGCTCCCACGACTCCTCGCCCAAGCCGGCTATCTCAGTTTTCAGAATGGCAAGTGGTGGGAGGGCCATTTTCGTCGGGGCGGATTTACCCATGGAATGACACACGGAAACCCGGAACGTGGTGGACGACATGGTGACGAAGGCTTGAAAATCGGTCGCGAGGGCTTGAAACCGATCTTCGACTTTATCGAACAGACGGGGGACAAGCCCTTTTTCATCTGGTATGCCCCTTTTCTTCCTCATACACCGCATACACCGCCGGACCGCCTTCTGGAGAAGTACCTGTCAACCGATCATCCCGTTGAATTAAGCCGCTACTACGCAATGTGCGAATGGTTTGACGAAACTGTCGGGGAACTTCTCGAGTATCTTGATGAGAAGGGTCTGGGCACAAACACGTTGGTTCTTTTCGTAACCGACAACGGATGGATTCAACGAACACCAAGTGACATCCTGCCCTCAGGTTGGAATTTCGGATTCACACCCAGAAGCAAGCGCTCGCCAAATGAAGGTGGTATCCGCACTCCGATCATCGTCCGCCGGCCGGGCACGGCGCCAGTCAAGCAGATCGACACTCCAGTCAGCAGCATAGACATCGCTCCAACGATCCTCGAATCAGTGGGCCTCAGTCGCGGTCCTCAAATGGGCGGGGTGAATCTATTGGATCCAGTCGAAGTCGCCCATCGCAAACAGGTCTTCGGGGCGGTATTCACCCACGACATAATGGATATTTCCGACCCGGTGGCCAGCCTGAAGCATCGCTGGATCATCCAGGGCCGCTGGAAACTAATCGTCCCACACTCAGTGAACATCCGTGATGCAGAGATCCAGCTTTACGATATCGTCTCGGACCCTGGTGAAACGAATAACGACGCTACCGAGCGGCCGGGGAGAGTCCGAGAGTTGTACGACCTGATCCAGCAGTGGTGGATGGTTGAGTGAACGGACGCTGGCGTGTGGGTTTGGGGAGTATCTTCAGGGGAGGAACAGATGAATCAGCGAACGGCGACTGACGGTCGGCGAGGAAAGTCGCTCCGCCTGCTTTCAGCGATCGGGCCGGGAATCTTCATCATCGGCTATATCATCGGAACCGGCAGTGTCACATCGATGGCCAAGGCCGGAGCCGAGTACGGTATGTCGCTGACGTGGGCGCTGGCATTGTCCTGCTTCTGCACTTATGTGGTGATCGTGGCCATCAGCCGCGTGACGATTGTGTCCGGGTACACGCTGATCCACTGCATTCGCCTACGGTTCGGGTCGGCTCTTGCCATCTTCATGATCATTGGGTTGATGGCTACCGTCCTGACTTCCGTCATCGGTGTAATGGGCATTGCCACCGATGTTGTGCGTGAGTGGAGCAGACAGGTGACCGGCGGGACGGGAGTGTCGCCGGTGGTCACCGCCTTGGTTTTCAACGCCCTTCTCGGCTTCCTGGTTTGGCGCGGATCGCATGGTTTCTTCCTGCGAGCTATGGCCGTGATCGTTGCCTTGATGGGTTTTTGTTTCCTGGTCACGATGTTCCTCGTCCACCCGGGACCCGTCGAGTTTATTCGAAGCCTCAGGCCTGTGATGCCGGACCAATCTACTGCGCATCTGGTTCTGGCGGCCCTGGTGGGGACCACCATGGCTTCGGTATGCGTGGTCACACGGAGTTACCTGGTGGCTGAACAAGGCTGGGGCCTGCAGGACCTCAAGGCTGAGAACCGGGACGCCATGATCTCTCTCAGCCTGACCTTTCTTGTCAGTGCAGCGATCATGGCCAGTGCGGCCGGCACCATGTTACCGGCCGGAATACCCGTTGTGCATGCAATCGACATGGTCAGGACACTGGAACCGCTGGCCGGGCGGTTAGCCACCGCGGTGTTTATGATGGGGATTGTGGCCGCGGCTCTGTCGTCGTTGTTTCCCAACTACGTGCTCGGACCCTGGCTCGCCTGCGACTACATGAATGTGCCGCGAAGAATGAACCATCGCTTCGTCCGGCTGGCAGTCGTCGTAGTTGCCTCACTGACGTTTGTGGTCCCGGTTTTCGGCGGCCGGCCGGTGCTGGTCATGCTGGCTTCACAAGCGATCAGCACGGTCGTCATGCCGTTGCTGATTATCTTGCTGGTTATCATGCTGAACAGTCCGCGGACCATCGGTGACTACGGGAGCCCAAGGGCACTGAACGTCGGCTTGGTGATCACGTTGGCCTTTGCATTGCTGATTTCCTACTCGGGTGCACTGGGCCTGCTGGACAACCTTCGTGAAATCCTGTCCGCTGCCGGTCCGTGATGACCCGAATTCGAAAACCTCCAAGAACGCTTTGATTCATGCCGTCCTGGACTGGGTTTTGAGGCGGTGATAAGCTAAATGCAATAACCCTTCCGCTTTGCGGACCTTTGCTGATCCTGGATGTTCAGCTGTCGTTCGACTTTGCAGCCGAATCTATAAGGAGGTAAAAATGGTTGGTATCGCGTCGTTATGGATCCCAATCCTGCTCTCGGCAGTGATCGTTTTCATTGTTAGTTCCATCATCCACATGCTGCTTCCGTACCATCGATCCGACTTTGGAAAAGTCCCTTCCGAAGACGAAGTTATGGATGCGCTCCGCAAGTTCAATATTCCACCAGGGGATTACGTGATTCCCTGTGCGGGGAGTCCGGATGAGATGAAGAGTCAGGAGTACCAGGATAGGACGACCAAGGGGCCTGTGGCCTTCATGACGGTGATACCGAGTGGCCCGCCGGCGATGGGGAAAAGCCTGGTTCAATGGTTCATCTACTGTGCTGTCATAGGATTGTTTGCAGCTTACCTCGCCGGCCGTGCACTGGGGCCGGAAGCTAACTACCTGGCGGTTTTTCGTTTTGTGGGAACCGTGGCTTTCGGTGCCTATTCGTTGGCACTCATACAGAATTCAATCTGGTACAAACGTAACTGGAGCGCCACCCTCAAGTCGGTGTTCGATGGGTTCATTTACGCGACGGTGACGGCCGGCATCTTTGGATGGTTGTGGCCCAGTTCGTAGTGAACCAGTAGCTAGATTGCCTTGATTCCTTGGATTCGTTGATAGTAGGAGTGTCTTTTATCCGGGTCCGCAGATAGGACTTTCCAGGAGTCCCTCTGCATAACTTTCTTTGAACAAAGGAGAACACCATGGGTAATCCGGTCGTACATTTCGAAATTGGCTGCCGTGATAGCGCCAAGACTGGAGAGTTCTATTCTGAGCTCTTTGGGTGGAGTATTCAGCAGATGGGTCCAGCAGAAATGATCTCCACTGGATCTGACGTGGGAATCGGTGGGCATATATCCGCGCTTGGACATGAGCCGCACAATTACGTGGCGATCTATGTTGAAGTAGATGATATCCCGGCGTATCTCGAGAAAGCTGAGCGTCTTGGCGGGAGCACAGTGGTTCCGAAGACGGAAGTTCCCGGGCAGGGTTGGTTTGCCTGGCTCAAGGATCTTGACGGGAATATTGCAGGGCTGTGGAAGACAGCGTAGTCGTCGGGCAGAAAGCAGCATAAACGGCCGGGAGGAGTGTAGATACAAAGACGCCACCAAAGGGACTCTTGCGCACACTAAGGCGATTAGGGCCTGGGCTAATTGTCTCGGGTTCGATCGTTGGCTCAGGCGAGCTGATCGCTACGACGACTCTGGGTGCACGGGTTGGCTTTGCAGCTTTGTGGCTCATTCTTCTGAGCTGCGTGATCAAAGTCATCGTCCAGGAAGAACTGGGCCGTTATTGCATATCTTCGAACGAGACCACGTTTCAAGCACTGGACAGAA
>JAUVSF010000488.1 GCA_030597245.1 Acidobacteriota bacterium | reverse complement strand
TCAGTGCTTCTACCGAACATTCTTTGACGACGTTTTCATGTTGAGAGAGAAGCTTTTCAATCTCCTCGGTATCTCTTCTCATTCTTTTCTCCTTCTTTCGGTGTGTTAGTGTTTTGAGGTTGGTGCGTGTTCCTCAAGATAAGGCCGTCTTTGGCCTGTCTTATTGAGCTTCTTGTCCAAGCTCGGGTCTTATATGAAAAGTGGATGAATGGTCGGGATACGCTTTGCCAGCATCGTCTTGCCCGCACCCGGCGGGCCGATGAGAAGCACGTTGTGCCCGCCTGCACAGGCAACTTCAAGAGCCCGTTTCACGGTACGCTGCCCTTTTACATCTGCGAGGTCCGGATAGCCGAAGTTGGACTGAGAGAAGAGCTCCTCATGATCGACCGTAATGGGGGAAGTTTCATCAACTCCTCCGTTTATCAGGTGGAGGACTTGCTCCAGAGAGTTGGCCGCGTATATGTCAATACCTTTTACGACGGCTGATTCCCGGGTATTGTCAGTCGGAAGAAGCAGCCTGCGGAAACCGTTCTTTCCCGCACTCAGGGCCACGGGTAGGGCTCCTCTGATGGGACGCACCTTTCCGTCGAGGGAGAGCTCTCCCATGATGATCCACTCTTCCAGGCTTTCGGGATCAAAGGCTCCGATGATTCCCAAAAGAGCCAGGGCGATGGGCAGATCATAACAGCTCCCTTCTTTCTTGAAGTCAGCTGGAGCCAGGTTTACAGTGATACTCCCTTTGCTTGGGAATCTGAAACCGCAATTTCGGATAGCTGCCAGGACCCTCCTGCCACTCTCCTTGATTGCGGTGTCGGGAAGGCCGACCACGTGATAATACCGTCGGTCGGCAACGGTAAGGTCCACTTCGACGTCGACCATCTGTGCGTCGATCCCCAAGACGGCTGCACTATGGATTTTCAGTAGCATCGGTCCTCTCCGAAAACGGACTCCTGTTCGGTACCTCGAACGCTGTCGTCTCTCAACACGAAATAACGACCGACCTACCGAAATGTGCGAAAAATGGTCGCCTGTTGCTCAACCTGCAACAGGTCAAGCTCGAAGCTCGAGAATTGGAAACCGCAATTCGAAAATGGCCTCACGCTAAGGCGCCAAGGTGTTTCACGCAAAGAACGCAGAGAGCGCAAAGGGAAGTTTGGCTATCTCAGCCCGGGCTTGTCTTTTGTTCTTTCAACCCTCAGCGAGCTTTGCGGACTTTGCGTGAGCTAAGTTTCGAGCTTCTAGCTTGGGATTTTGGTGAGAGTGCCGTATTCCGCGGCTTGTGCCTCCATTTGGGTCTGCTCAGTTCAGAGGCTTTGTGACACAATACTGGGATGAAAGGTGACGGGGAATGAGTGGGTCCAGATTCTTGAGAGCCTGTCGGCGGGAAGATGTTGACTGCACACCGGTTTGGTTCATGAGGCAAGCCGGAAGATACATGGAAGAGTACCGCAAACCGCGAGAACAGTACTCAATGATTGAGCTCTGCAAGAACCCGGAGCTGGCCACCCAGGTTACGTTGCAGCCGATCCACCGTTTTGATCTGGATGCGGCCATTATTTTTGCTGATATCCTGCTGCCCCTTCCTGGAATCGGTGTTGATTTCGAGTTTGCTGTCGGAGAAGGTCCCCGGATCCATCGTCCTGTGGATACTGATGAGGAAGTGAACCGGCTCCATGTGGGAGATCCGGAAGAGGCCTTGAGCTTCGTGTTTGATGCGATCCGGATGGTAAGGAGTGAACTGGATTTTGGAATCGCACTGATTGGATTCGCTGGGGCTCCGTTTACCATCGCAAGCTATATGATTGAGGGAGGCTATTCCAGGAACTTTTTGAAGACCAAGGCGATGATGTACAGCACTTCAGGATCCTGGCAACGCCTGATGGAGATCCTGGCTGAGGTCACCAGCCGCTACCTCAAGGCGCAGATCGAGGCAGGCGCTCAGGCAGTCCAGTTGTTTGACAGTTGGATTGGTGCATTAGGTGCAGATGATTATCAGAAGTATGTGTTGCCCTACTCGAAGTATGTATTTGACTCGTTGAAGAAGTATTCGGTTCCTAGAATCCACTTTGGCACCGGCACGGCCGGATTCCTCGGCCTGATGCGGAAGGCGGGAGGTACGGTTCAGAGTGTGGACTGGAGAATCCCGTTGGATCAGGCTTGGGAGACGGTCGGCACGGACGTCGCGATTCAGGGAAACCTTGACCCTGCAGCTATGATGGGTGAAGTAGAAGAGTTAAAACAGAAAGTGCATACGGTTCTTCAGAAGGCTGGGGGGAGGCCAGGACACATCTTCAACCTGGGACATGGGTTCTTTCCGCAGACACCTGTTCCTAATGTTGAGGCAGTGATCAACTGGGTTCATGAATTCAAGGGGTGTGAACGTTAGATAAGGTTGAACGGTTTGTCCGCTTGCCGCGAGGGATAGGGTGAGTTTCAGAAAACTCTTTAAACCATTATCGGAGGTCTGCCATCAGTATAAGAGGTGGCAGATGTACAAGTTCGTCGTACCGTGGGTGGTGTTCTTGATGTTCGGCGGTGTAGTACGGGCAGATTCCTGCGCGGAGTTAGTCGCGGATCTGAAACTGCCCAAGAAAATGAAGACTAGAGGGAAGCCGAAGATCGCCAAGTGGGAAGATGTCGACAAGATGCTGAGTGAGCTGAGCAAGCGTTTTGACGGCACCGATTGCAAACTCACTTTCGGGGAGATCTTTCGCCATAAGGATGAGAATGTGTATTTTCCTCTTACGAACACGGCGATCAGGATCGCTCCCGAGGAAGCGTTTACCGGATTGGTGGTGTTTGCGAAAGAGGGTTTTGAACTCGGTCCCTATGTAGGCCGTGTCAGATATGAGCGAAGCGGCGGGCTTTATGCTCGAAAGAGTTACCAGCTTTATTATTTTCAGTACAGAGATTCCGATCAGAAGAATCAGTCGGTGGGGAACCGGCTGCTCCTTGATGAGTTCGTCGTGAAATGGCCCGATTTGCTGGATCGAGTGGCGGTCGAATCGGGAGAAGATTCTGAGACGAACTGACTCGTTTCAGGCTGTAAAGAAGTTCATGAAAAGGTTTCTTGGAACGATTTTGTTTTTGCTCCTGGCGGTCACCGCGGTTTCGGCCGCGAGTCAGGACACTTACCGTGTTGCCTACGACATTGGTTATGCTGACGGTACTGAGGCAGGGAAGCAGGATAGGGGGGATTCGAGACCTTTTGATTTTGCCAATGAAATTGGCTACCAGGACGGATTGAACGGATTTGACGAACAGATCCACGATCGCGATGTCTATGTAGTGGGCTACCGGCGCGGATTCGAAGACGGCTATGAAGTCGGCTACGGGTTGAATGAACCGTCTCAGCCGGCGCCGGCGGGGCGTGCCGACGGTTCGACTGTGGGGCAACAATCAAGTTTGACTGGCAGAACTGTTGTTCCCGTCGGCACCGAGATCAGCATTCGACTCCTGGAGACACTCAGTAGCCAGCGGAATGAACGAGACGATGAGTTCAGAGCCGAGGTTCTGAAAAGCGTCGAAGTGAATTCCGTGGTGGCCATCCCTGCGGGTTCTCAGATCTATGGAACGATCACCGATGTAAAAAGAGCTGGACGGATTCGCGGGCGTTCAGAGATGAACCTCCGTTTCGATGAACTAGAACTGCTCTCGGGGACCCGGCTCCCCATGGAAGCGACAGTAGTCTCCATTGAGAAACAAGCCGATGAGGGTGTGAAGGACGACGAGGGCACGATTCAGGGGAAAGGGAACAAAGGGGGCGATGCCAAGAAGATTGGTTTCACCACCGGAATCGGAGCCTTGATCGGTGTTCTGACAGGTGGATCGAGTGGCGCAAAGGTCGGCGCTGCAGTCGGTGCGGTTGGAGGTACAGCAGGCGTTTTGGCGACCCGTGGAAGAGACATTGTCCTTCCCTCAGGCACGGAACTGCAAATCAGGCTCGATCAGGAAGCTACCGTCCCGACCGGGCTGCTTCGACCCGACCGGTAGGACGGTTATCGGTGATCGGTTATCGGTAATCGGTAATCGGTAATCGGTAATCGGTAATCGGTAATCGGTAATCGGTAATC
>JAUVSF010000371.1 GCA_030597245.1 Acidobacteriota bacterium | reverse complement strand
GGATTGCTGATCATGTCTGTAGCGCTTCTTTCGGCGGCCGTAATTGCCTGTGAAACGAAGGGAACGACAAGAGAAAAGGAAATGACCAAAAACATTCAGGATTTGCAGATCGCGACCTTTGCCGGCGGATGCTTCTGGTGCGTTGAATCGGACTTTGAGAAGGCCGATGGCGTCTACGAAGTCATCTCGGGTTACACGGGTGGGCCGGAAGGAAATCCGACCTATGCAGAGGTCTGTTCGGGCGCAACGGGGCACTACGAGGCAGTTCAGGTCCATTATGACCCTGAGACGATAAGCTACACCCAACTGCTTGACCTCTTTTGGAAACACGTGAATCCAACCGATGCCGGAGGACAGTTTGTGGACCGAGGTGATCAGTATCGAAGCGCGATCTTCTACCACAATGATCTTCAGAAAGAACTCGCCGAAAGATCGAGGCAAGAGCTGGACAATTCCGGCCGGTTCGAGGCCCCGGTTGCTACGGAAATAAAACAAGCCGGCAAATTCTACGCTGCCGAAGATTATCATCAGGACTACTACAAGAAGAATCCGACCCGATACAAACTGTACCGTATGGGTTCGGGAAGAGACCGCTTCCTGGAGGAACATTGGTCCGACGATTCGGATGATTCTTCCGAATCAAGCTCAGGAAATGGATACTCCAGAGTGAGTGACGAAGAACTAAGACGGCGCCTGACACCCCTCCAATACAAAGTAACTCAGGAAGCGGGGACCGAGCCTCAGTTCCAGAACGAGTACTGGGACAACAAGCAGGAAGGCATCTACGTAGACATCGTATCCGGCGAGGCCCTTTTCAGCTCCGTGGACAAGTATGAGTCAGGGACCGGCTGGCCAAGTTTCACTCGTTCCCTGGTACCAGAAAATGTTATTGAGGAGGAGGATCGGAGTCTTTTCATGGCGAGGACTGAGGTGAGGAGCAGCAGCGCGGATTCTCATCTGGGACACGTATTCCCTGATGGCCCGGCACCAACCGGGCAAAGGTACTGCGTCAATTCTGCAGCGTTGCGTTTTGTGCCAAAAGAGGATTTGGAAGGTGAGGGTTACGAAGAATTCCTGACCCTTTTTGCTGACTAGCTGGAGCACTCCACAATTCCACCACCAAGATGGCGTGTTGATTGTCAAGGGGAAAAAGAGCAGCCGCGACGGAGTCAAGAAACGAAACCGATCAGCGGTCAGCGTCATGCGCCCGACCTTGCGGCTTCGCTCTCCGAGCTACGCCGTCACAAGGAAAGGACGGGCCTCCGCATGCTTGCTGAACTCGTTGGTTTGCGGATCATGCGGAGGCAGGTGCTTTAGCTCCTGCGCATCTCTGGAAACTGATCAACCCTCTCCGTGAGGTTTTTATCGGTGGGAGCCACCATCAAGACTCAACGTCCTCCTTCGTCCCTGGGAGCTTTTCCGTCCCGGTTGAACATCCCCGGAATCCAGGTTCAGCGCAAAGCTTAAGTTCTCTCTTCCAGGGCCTTCCTCATTCGCTCCAAGGCTTCGCGTAGAGTCGAGCGTGGACACCCGAAATTCAGTCGGACGAATCCTTCTCCTCCCGGCCCAAAATGCGCCCCGTTATTGAAAGCGACCTTCGCGTTCTTCAGAAAGAATCGAAACGGTCCCTCATCAACTTCCAAGTCTCTGCAGTCGAACCAAGCCAGGTAAGTTGCCTCGGGCCTCGTGGTTTGAATTCCAGGGAGGTGGGACTTCACGAAATCCACCACATATTCCCGATTCTCGATCAAATACTCTCGCAATTCAGCCAGCCATTGATCACAGTGAGAGTAAGCTGCAAGAGCGGCGTGCATACCCAGAACGTTCACGTCCGGGACGATACCCCTGGTTGCTGCTTTGAATCGTGCCCGTAGGGCTGCATTGGGAATAACAGCAATGCTGCATCCCAGGCCCGGAATGTTAAAGGTCTTACTTGGAGCCAGCAGGGTAATGGTCTGCGCCTCAATCTTGGGATCGAGAGTAGCGATGGGGATATGCGTGGCGTCTCCTAGCAGCAAGTCACAATGGATCTCGTCCGAGCAGATGACAATGTTGTGGCGAGCGCAAAGTTCAGCCTGGGCTTCCAACTCCGAACGGGAGAATACTCGACCGGTCGGGTTGTGAGGGTTGCATAAGATGAAGAGTCCTGTTTCAGGAGTGATCGCTTCTTCCAAAGCGTCTACATCGACCTCGTAATAGAGTTCGCCATCCCGAGTGGTCCGGGCCTGTTCAGCCACTTGAAGCTGACGCCCCTGATTTGTGGGCGCAGTCAAGAAGGGAGGATAAACGGGCGTATTAATAAGCACCCCATCTCCTTGGGCGCCAATCGCCCGACACGCCACATTCAGGCCGGTTACAAGTCCGGGAAGGAGGACAACCGCCTCAGGACCGACTTCCCATCCGTGTCTCACTAACAGACGTTCGCAGACCGCGTTCTTCAGTTCCGGGAGGTCGATGCCGTATCCGAACACCCCGTGTCCAATTCGCCGGACCAACGCCTTGACAACCGGCTCCGGGGCAGCAAAATCCATATCCGCTACCCAGAGGGGAATCACTTCGTCGGAAAACTTGGCCCACTTGAGACTATCTGTACCTTTCCGGACGACCTCTTCATCGAACTCGCAAGTCATAGGCCGCTATTCTACCCATTTCAGGTGGACCCGGTGCAATCCGGCTACGGTTCAAAGCCGACCATCATGGCCCTCGGCTACCGGGTTTCGGATTAGATCATTGCAGAGTGGAGAGGAACGAAGTTCAAATCCTGAAGCGATCAGAACGTCAGCATCACGGCGCCGCTAACCTCCGTGAACTTGAAATCGAAATCCGTCCCAATCGAAGGGTGATCTCCTCCGGCTGAGATCCTGATCCCCTTGGCCGCGTTGTGATATCGGACATCAAGGCGAAAACCGAGGGGACCCAGTAGTTTCCTGAACTTAACGCCACCACCCACGTTGTATGAAATCCCAGTTTGGATACTGGCTGCTGCTTTGTCTGTGCCGCCCAGAACTCCCACTCCGACCGTGGCGAATGGCACAATTTTATTGATTGGGAACTCCAACAGGAAGTTCCACGAGAAATCGTGAGCGGTGCCTTCGAAGGTTTGCCGTTGATCCTCAATGCCACCGACATGCGTATAGGCGATTTCTGTCCCAAAAAAGCGCAGGAAAGAGACACCAAATCGCAATCCATACAAGGAACCGCTTCCCAGGTCCACACCTTCGATCGAAGTGCCGGCTGAATAACCTCCAAAGAACCCTACAAACTCCGCATCCGCTGCCATAACGGCCTGTGGAATGAGCAACAAGCAAACCACCAGCACGATTCGTTTCATAGATCATCTCCAATCCGCCGCACGGCCTCAGTGTATCCAACTCGTCTGTCTTTGGGCTGGGGGCCTGAAGAAAGTGCGAAGTACGAAGTGCGAACGACGAACGGCGAACGGGCGGGGATTTGCGATTTGCGATTTTCGAATGGGAAAGATAGTTCACGCAAAGGCGCCAAGTTCGCTAAGGGTTTATTCGAGCACGAGCACGAGCACGAGCACGAAAAAGAATATGTTGCCAGGACCCCAAACCCAAGCAACGACCGCTTACCTCTTACTACTCACTACTTACTACTTACTTCCCACCGTCCTCCACATCATTGACGCTCCTGGAGCTCTATGCTATAGAATTCACCCTATCTCGAGCGGCTCACTAAGGATGATGTACATTGCTCAAGCCATGGTTCTCGACAGCGTTTTGAATTTCACCGGCATCGGTGCAACCAGTTCATGTGCTGTCCCTGGCGCATTCGTCCAGCCCTTTCACTCAATGACGCACTTGATTCAGCGAGGAACTTATGGAACGTAGAACTCCTTATCCACCTGTCTTCTGGGTAGCGAATGGCATAGAAGTACTCGAACGCTTTGCATATTACGGAATCTATTTCGGTTTCGGAATCTACATGGAGCACCTGGGCTACACCATGGATCAACTGGGTGATGTCCAGAGTATTTTCCTTTTCCTTTCCTATGTGATTCCCGTAATCTCCGGCACCTTTGCAGACCGTTACGGATTCAAGAAGATCCTGATCATCTCCTACCTGGCGTATCTGCCCTCGATCATGCTTTTGATGTACACAAAGACATTTTCGGGAATTGCCCTCACGATGCTCACCATTGGCCTGGCGGCTGGGATCTTCAAGCCTTTGATCTCTGGGACGGTTCGAGCAGTCACCGATAAGACCAACAAGACGATGGGGTTCGGGATCTTCTACGCCATGGTGAACGTTGGAGGTTCATTCGGACCTATCGTTGCCGGAAAACTCAGAGCCATCTCCTGGGATTACGCCTTTTATGCTGCCGCCATTTCGATAGTGTTTATGCTCCTGATTACAATCTTCTTCTACAAGGAACCGGAGCGGGAGCTCGAGGGAACTTCCCTTGGAAAGAAGCTCAGAGAGATTGGAGAGACCCTCTCTGACGTCAAATTTGCGGTCTTCCTGGTTTTGCTGGGGGTGTTCTTCTGGCTTCCTTTTTGGGCCTTCTTCAACCTCTGTGCTATCTATGTAGACAGGAACATTGACACCGCGCAGCTTTATCTCAACCTGAGATCGGTCTTTGGAACATCCTTCGCAAATTTCTTTTCGCATGTCGATGAGGAGGGTGTGCCGCGTGTGCTCGGGGAGACCATTGCCCATACGGGCTGGATCATCATGATTTTTCAGGTTTTCGTTTCAAGGGCAGCTGAGAAGTTCGCGGCACTTCCATCGTTTCTCGTCGGTCTTCTCATATCGGCAGTCGGCTTTGTCGTTCTCGGCTATGCCAACATCTCGGCAGCGGCTCTCGTCTTCCTGGGAATTTTCCTCTTTGCCGTAGGTGAAATGATCTCCTCGCCCAGGATTCAAGAATACATCACCTGGATCGCCCCAAAGGAAAAGGCAGGACTCTACATGGGCTCTAATTTTCTGGCAGTGGCAATCGGCGGTGCACTGAGCGGACGAACCTACACTTCGCTTTTCGGCTATTTTCGAGACATGAATCACCCGGAATATGTCTGGTATGTCCTTGCCGTTCACCTGATCGTCGGAATAGCTGCGCTTATGCTTTTCATGAAGTTCGCCGGACAGTTCGAGGAACAAGACCAGTAGTCCGATGCTCAAGAGGAACTCAAGTAGCTTCTTAGGGGGAGCACGATGCTGATCAAGGAAAAAATCGAACAGGCTGTTGAAATCCTCAGGGGACAGCAAGTGGACTGCTGGATCACATTTGTTCGGGAGAGTTCGATGACCCGTGATCCTAATCTGGACTTTCTGGTGGCATCAGACCT
>JAUVSF010000169.1 GCA_030597245.1 Acidobacteriota bacterium | reverse complement strand
TCTGCGGTTCATCTTCCTGATTTGTGTTAAATTGCAGTCGATGTTTTGGCTTCCGTTGGTCCTCCATATCCCTGACGGATTCTTGACTCCCGCTGTTTCACTGTTCGGGTGGGTACTGGCAGTTCTCGTCATCTGGGTCGCCATCCGGCATACCGAAGCGCAGTTTGGAGAGAAGCAGGCCCCGGTGATGGGGGTTGTAGCTGCCTTTATATTCGCTGCGCAGGCGATCAACTTCCCCATTGCTGCGGGAACTTCGGGGCATGTGCTGGGTGGGGCGCTGGCAGGAATCCTAATGGGTCCCTGGGCGGGCATACTCATCATGACCTCGGTGATTGTAGTTCAGGGACTGCTTTTCCAGGATGGGGGCCTGCTGGTGATGGGCTGGAACATACTGAGCATGGGGGTCTTCTCTGTGTTGGCTGGGTACGCTGCCTTTACGGGAATCCTGCGTCTTTTCCCGAAATGGGGAAAAGCCCGTTCGGTTGCTGCTTTTACTGCGGCTTGGCTTTCGGTTGAAGCAAGCGCTGTGGCAACGGCGGTCGCTCTCTCGGTTTCAGGGACTTTTCCGCTTTATCTCTCACTTCCATCCCTGACCGGTGTCTATGCACTGGTGGGGTTGGGAGAAGGGATTGTGACTGCGGCCGCATTGGGACTACTTCTGGCCAGTCGACCTGAAGTCCTTCACCGAAGCCAGGGAATGGCTGGAAGAGTCTCAGCTTCCCTCCTTACGATTGGTCTGGCGATCTGCGGCATCCTTGTCTTGCTTTCCCCCTACGCTTCGCAGGCACCCGATGGGCTAGAGACAGTAGCCGAAGCTGGAGGTTTTTCGACCCTCGCTGAAGAGCCTGTTTACGAAGTGTTCCCGGCCTACACCATCGACCTGCTGGATGGGGCCGGGTATTCCACGATGGCAGCTCTCCTGATTGGCACCATTCTTGTCTTCGCTCTGGTTTCAATGGTTGGACAGCTCGTTGCCAGAGCTGAGGAATGAGTCTTGCCACTTCAAGTCCCGGATAACTATCAGGAAGGTACAAGCACGATTCACGGTCTAGACCCCAGGGTTAAGGTCGCTGCCGTCGTCATGTTTGTACTGTCGGTTAACCTGATCCCTGAAGGGGATTGGTTCATGTTTCTCCTATTCTGGATTGGGGTCTGGGGGCTGATCCGGGTTGCGGGCGTCGGGGTGTTTGAGGTGCTGAAGCGGTCGGTAGTGGCACTCCCTTTTGTGTTGGCTGCTATTGTCATCCCTTTTACCCTGCCGGGGCGCCCACTGTTTGCGCTGCCATTGGTTGGTTGGGAGGTTACGGAGCCCGGGCTCATTCGGTTCCTGACTATTCTGTTGAGGTTTGGGATGGCCGTCCAAATGGCGGTCCTCCTCACCAGAGTTACCCGTTTTCCGGATATCATCTGGGCACTCCGTGGGCTGAGGCTCCCCCCCTCTCTTGTCACCGTTATCGGCCTGATGTACCGCTATTTCTTTGTGATTGGAGACGAAGCGCTGAGAATGCGACGGGCACGGTCAGCCAGGAGTGCGAGCCTGCCGGGTGGTCGGAGACCTTCTGCGCTGTGGCAAACGAAGGTTGTCGGCCTCATGGTCGGGAGCCTTTTTCTCCGGGCTCTGGGCAGGAGTGAACGAATCCACGCTGCAATGCTCTCGAGGGGTTATGACGGTTCCCCTCGCTTATTGAGCAGTTTCAGAATGGGTTTTGTGGATTGGCTGGTGCTGGGTTTCTTCGGGATGCTGGTATTGACTCTTCTGGTTTGGAGGCTGGGTTGAGCTGTCTGTTGACAATTACGGATCTTTCATATGCCTACCCGGACGGGCATTCTGCCCTCAAGGAGATCAGTCTGCATATCGGGCCGGGTGAGAAGGTCGGACTGGTAGGATCCAACGGCGCGGGCAAATCGACTCTGCTTCTCCATCTAAATGGTATTCTGCAGGGCAGCGGTGAAATTGAAGTAGACGGCAATCTAGTCGTGCCTGAGAATCTTGGGTCGATTCGCTCTGCTGTGGGATTGGTGTTTCAGGACCCTGACGATCAACTGTTTTCACCGACGGTGTTCGAAGACGTCGCCTTTGGACCCCTCTACATGGGACTCCCAGAGGAAGAGGTTCGGAGGCGGGTGGCGGCGGCACTTGAGTCTGTCGGCATGGAAGGCAGGAGCAGGCGGGTCCCTCATCGGATGAGCTTGGGGGAGAAGAAGCTGGTATCCATAGCCACTGTTCTGGCGATGAAGCCGAGGATGCTGGCTCTGGATGAACCAACGGCGGCTCTGGACGCGCGATCGAGGCGAAGGCTCACCAGGGTTCTGCAGCAGCTCGAAGAGACCATTGTTGTCGCTACGCATGACCTATCGTTGGTTTCTGAAGTTCTGGAAAGGACAGTTGTCCTGGATGACGGGCGCATAGTGGCCGACGGCCCGACACGGAGCATCCTTTCCGATTCGCAGTTTCTACGCGACCACGGATTGGTTTAGGTGGGCACTGGGGGAAGTCTCGAGGTCTCGGAGTCTCGAAGGCTTGGGAGTTGAGAATTGGGAGTTGAGAATTGGGTCCCTCGCTTCTGTTGTTGTCCTGAGTCTGAACGCTGAACCTTAACCCTGATATGCTTTCAAACTCATGAAGCCTGATGTTTTGGAACTCGAAGAAGTGCATCGTTGGCGGAATGAATTCCCGATCCTGGAAAGCTGCACCTATCTCATCAGCAATTCCCTCGGCGCGATGCCGAGAGCCACGAAGGACAACCTTGTTGCCTACTGTGATCTCTGGGCGACTCGTGGGATTCGGGCCTGGGATGATGTATGGTGGAATATGCCGGCTCGGATCAGCGAAAAGCTGGCGGGGATTATCGGAGCCGCGGAAAGCTCAGTTTCTATTCATCCTAATGTCACGACCGCACAGTGGGTCGCGCTTTCGTCACTCGACACATCCGGCCGCCGCCGAAAGGTTGTGTACTCGGAGCTGAATTTCCCGTCGATTCAGTATTTCTATCAGATGCATCCAGATCTGACCGTTGAGGTGGTGCGGTCACCCGATGGCGTTTCGGTTCCACTGGAAGGCATCCTGGAAGCGATCGATGAGTATACCCTCGTAGTACCGATCTCTCATGTCCTATTCCGGAGTAGTTTCATCCAGGATGTCAGGGCCATCGTGGAAAGAGCACATGCTGTCGGCGCTTACGTGATTCTCGACGTGTATCATTCCTGCGGTGTGATTCCTCTGGATGTGAGAAAATTGGGTGTTGATTTCGCTGTGGGTGGAGTACTGAAGTGGTTGTGTGGTGGACCCGGTGTTGCCTTTCTCTATGTAAATCCTAAGCTGAGCCGTCGATTGGAGCCGAGGCTGACAGGTTGGTTTGCACATGAAGCTCCCATGGACTTTGCCCCGGAAATGCGCTTCACCGACTCGTCTTATCGGTTTATGAGCGGAACACCAAACATTCCCGGGCTCTTCGCTGCCCTCAGGGGTCTTGAGATCATTTCAGAGGTTGGCATAGACCGGATCCGAGAGCGTTCGCTGCACTTGACGGCGCGGATTGTCGAATTGGCTCAAACCCTCGGCATCGAGCTGGGCTCACCTCCCGATCCTGATTCCCGGGGAGGTCACGTGACTATCAACCCGATGAATCCTGAGCGTGTTAGTCAAGAACTGTTGGAGAATGATTTTGTGATTGACTACCGCCCCGGGGCAGGTATCCGGATTGCGCCTCACTTCTACAATACCCTGGAAGAGGTTGAACAGGTAATGTCAGCAATTGAAGCGATTGGCTAAAGTGGTTCAATCGTGCTTTGACCGAGGTGCTATCTCCCATGAGAATCTATGACATCTCTCCCCCTTTGAGTTCCCAAACTGCCTGCTGGCCTGGAGATACACCGTTTGAACAGTGGAAGGTCCAGTCTTTTTCCAAAGGAGACGCAATCAACCTGGGAAGCATTCGTCTGAGCCTTCACACTGGATCTCACATGGATGCTCCATGTCACTACCTCGAGGACGGAGCAACCATTGACCAGATTCCACTGGAAAACTGTATTGGCCCAGCAAGGCTTGTCAGTCTGGCCGGAGAAGTGACCATTTCCGTGTCTCGCCTCGAGCGACTGCAGATACTGAATGAGGGCTGTCCGGAACGGCTCCTGATCCGCCTTTGCTCGGTTCAGGATGCTTATCAGTTCCCCTCGCATTACAGTTGTCTTAGCAGCGAAGCCGCCGAACTGCTATCAGAGAGCAAGATCAAACTCCTGGGTGTGGATGCGCCTTCGGTAGATCGTATTGACAGCAAGGATCTTGTCGTTCATCACAAACTGGGACAAGCAGGGATCGTGATTTTGGAGAATCTTCTTTTAAGCGGCGTTCCGGACGGTGCTTATGAGCTTGTGGCCCTGCCGCTCAAGATTGAGGGGGGTGATGGTTCACCCGTGAGAGCGATTCTGCGGGAATTACCTGAATAAGTACCGGATGTTGGAACATCTACTTGCCGGTCACGGGGTAACCTTTGTCCCCGGTTCCGATTACCGATTACCGATTACCGATAACCGATCATCCTCCTTCGCTAAAGCTATGGAGGACAGGCCGATTACTTCGGTTCGTCTTTCCCGAAGTCGTCAGCCAGAAGCTCCTTCCGGCTACCGACGAATGTACTCTGAAGTCGAATCCGGTCTTTCTTTTCATTGAGGTCGGGTTGACGTAACTGGCCTTCGCTGGCGGCAACCACAGTGGCGACTGTCGCATCGCCGGTGACATTGGTGACTGTACGCAGCATGTCGAGAATCCTGTCGACCCCAAGGATTAGAGCAATGCCGGCACTCGGTACGCCAATCGCTTCCAGAATAATGACCAGCATGATGATGCCCGCACTCGGAACAGCGGCAGTTCCAATTGAAGCAAGCACTGCAGTCAGTACGATGGTCAGCTGAGCGGCAATCCCGAGCTCCATCCCCATAGTTTGTGCGATGAACACTGCGGCAACAGCTTGATACAGAGCCGTACCATCCATGTTCACCGTAGCTCCGAGAGGCAGGACGAAGGAACTGACTTCTTCCGACACTCCCAGTTTCTCTTTACATCGCTCCATTGTGACGGGAAGCGTAGCGCCACTCGAACTGGTCGAAAAAGCTACCAGTTGAGCCGGGGCAATGCCCTTGAAGAATGTAGTGAGTGACATCGGTGACATGAATTTGAGAAGAAGGGGATATACCACCAGAGTCTGGATCAGCAGACCCGCTATGACTACAGCACAATAGTAGCCAAGGGCCCCAAGCAGATCGAGCACCTGCATCAAGCTGTCCTGTGCAATCGAAGTGATGGTTCCCGAAATCAAAGCGAATACACCTAGAGGAGCCATTAGCATGATGAGATCAACCATGCGGATGATCACCTCATTGAGTCCTTTGAAGAACTCCAATACCACCTCGATTTTCTTGCGGGATACCTGAATCATGCCGACGCCGAGGAGGAGGGCGACGAACACCATCTGCAGCATATTGCGGTTGCTCGAGGCCGCACCAAAAAAGTTTTCCGGGACGATGTCCACCAGGAGCTGTAGAGGACCCCTCTCTTTAGCTTCCTCCGCCTGTCCAGCATGGGTCGAGGCGTCCTGCTGGTAGGTCTCCTGCAAGCTGTGTCGCATTTCTGCCGGCACATGTGATCCGGGCTGGACGAGGTTTACGACCGCCAGTCCGAGGGTCACCGCGACCGTCGTGGTCCCAATATAAATGAGAATTGTCTTGCCTCCGATACGAGAAAGCTTTCTCAGGTCGGAGAGCGACGAAACGCCTGTTACAAGAGAGGTCAGAACCAGAGGGACAGCGATCAATTTAAGCAGGTTGATGAAAATGGTTCCAAACGGAGAGATCCAGTTGGCTGTAAACGTCCCCAAACCGGAAACTGCTGCGAGTACCCCGTAGAGGATCCCGAGAATCAAGCCGATTATGATCTGCCAATGCAGTTTTCGGTACCAGGGCATGAGGAGTATCCTCACAATTCCGCCAGTTATAGTCAAACTTGGTATAACTTTCCCGCGCCGAGACGCCTTGTGGAACTTGAGTAGCAGCCCCGGAGTCGGTTATCGGGGTAAGTAGTAAGAGGTTGCGGAGGGCCCGAGCCCTTCTTCCTGCTAGTGCTTGGTGCTCTTGGTGCCTTGGTGGTAGATCCCAGTTTGCAGTCCTATTCCAAAACCAGACCGAGGGGAGAGCAGAGTAGCAGCCGGTGAGCCACCTTCAGATTGCCTTTCCAGAACCCATAGTCATTCAGGGCTGTCAGGGCATATTCCGAGCAAGTTGGATCGAAGCGGCAGATCGCGATGTGACTGACCAATGGAGAGCCGAAGCGCCGATAGAGCTGGATTGAACCGACTTCGGCCCTGAGAGGGAGGCTTGTTTGCAGAAGGATGGCACACACAGCAAACAGTCCTCCCCATTTGATGAGTTTCCGAGGACGCTCGCCTACTTCCACTGGTCAGCAAAATCAGTAATGAAAGGCACTCGGAAGCGCTCTCCATTTAGAGCTTTGATGATACATAGGATATGAACTACGAGGACCACCACCCAGAGCAGCGGGACTACGGCGCAGCCGAGGAAGGGTCCTACGAATGGGAGGGCCGTAAGGATAAACAGCCCGATCGATATAACGATCCAGGCGGCGACGAGAACGATACCGTGTTTTGCATGCCACTGAACTTCAGGGTCGTCCTTTTCTACCAACAGGGGAATTATGGCCAGGATGCCCAAATAACTCAGAATCAGCATGATGGTTCGGTTTGGTGAGACGCTGCCGGAAGGCGGCTGATTCGGGGGTGGCCCTGGGGCTGTCTCCGGCGGCGCTCCAGGTGGGGTTGGCTGGTTCATGTTCTGCTTTTCTTCCATTGAGTCTTCTCCTTTTTTCCCGGGCAGAAACAGGGCAAACTAACGTGCAATACGTGCTTTGGTAACATAATAGGGTGACCGGTGTCTATCCCCTTGCCGAGTCTGAGGGGAGTGCGAAGCAGGAACAGGGCGAAATTCGAAGCTCGAAGTTCGAAATCCGAATCTGTTTCGAGCTTCAGACTTCTTCGTCGCTTAGTCAGGCAGTTCGAGTTTCAGGGAATCTTCTTCCACGATCACTTGTTCCCCTTCCTGGGCTGGCTCAAGCTGCCAGTCTTGCACGTCGTCCGGCACGTGGACGAGGCGGATTCTCCGACGAACAGATTCCGGA
This sequence comes from Acidobacteriota bacterium, assembly GCA_030597245.1. Lineage (GTDB taxonomy): Bacteria > Acidobacteriota > UBA6911 > RPQK01 > JAPXNP01 > JAUWTT01. The sequence goes on along the minus strand of JAUVSF010000169.1, from coordinate 1,712 downwards.
AGCTGCAGGAGGTCGTATTCCGAAGTGTGGGGCCCGGTTCTGGATTTGTCAGCTTCGTGGTAGATGACGTCTGCTGACCACAGCCAGTCGCCGGACAACTTTTCGTACGTAGATGCAGACAGGATGCCTCTCTGGTGCAGTTGTTTCAAAAGAGCAGGGCGATAGCAGGTGTCGCCGCTGATCCCAACGGAGAACTTCCCCATATGGACCTTCAGACCCAAGGTTGGTGTCGGATGCCAATTGTGTCGGATTTCCACACTCGGGCCCAGGAGAATTGGGTTGAGCGCATCCTCTTCAAGCTCAAAGAACTCGACGTAGGAGTCAAATGGCCTGGTTTGTGTCCCCATCAAATCGGGTTCGAATCCGACAGCAAAGGAAGGGAAGAATTTCTCCTCCAGCTCTTTATAAGCCTGCCTGGAGGTGAATAAGGGAGTTCTTACACCCTGAATGCCCCGCTTCCAGAGCAGCAGAGTTTCCAAACCCGAAACGTGATCACCGTGGATGTGAGTCACGATTACAGCGTCAATATCTCCAGGGCCAAGGCCTCGCTGTCGGAGGATTCGGAACAGGCCTTGCGGGCCGTCCACGAGAATTCGCTTTTGCCCTGTTATTAGAAAGCTGGTGTTGTTATGGATGGCGGTGAACGCATTCCCCACTCCGAGTACCTCTAGTTTCATACCTCCAATATTAGAGCTAATTGAGTTGTTTGGGAATGAGAACTTGTTTCTTTTGAGGCGGGTCTGAAGTCCTTTTGAACCTCAACGGGTCGGGAGGTCTACGTGTTATACTTTGCCGATGCTGAGGGTGGTGTTGAACCCGGAAAAAGTCCCGAGAGTCAACTTCCCGACTCGGTTTGGAAACTTTGAGATTCTCGGGTTTGAGAACGAGTTGGACGGCGAGCAGGCGGTGGCTCTGGTGAAAGGGGATTTGGACGAATCTGGAGTGCCCCTTGTGCGAATTCATTCTCAGTGCTTTACGGGTGATACTCTCCATTCGCTGAGGTGTGACTGCGGTGACCAGTTGGAGCATGCTCTCGAGCGAATTGCCAGGGAGGCTCCCGGTATCTTGATATACCAGATGCAGGAAGGCCGAGGCATCGGCTTGGTGAACAAGTTAAGAGCTTATGCGCTGCAGGATCAGGGAATAGACACTGTGGATGCCAACCTTCGTCTGGGTTTTGAAGCGGATGAACGTACCTACGGATTTTGTGCCGAGATCCTCAAGTTCTTGCGGGTTCTGTCTGTTCGCCTTCTGTCGAACAACCCTGACAAGATTCGCGGCCTCGAGACGTCCGGCATCAGAGTGATCGAGCGAGTCCCGCTGGTCGTTCAATCATCTTCGCTCTGCAGCGGATACCTCAAGACCAAGAAAGAGAGGATGGGACATCTCTTGTGAGATTGTCCTAGAACTCACCGGGTTCTACCGCGCCGCCCGACGGCCTGGAAGGTCATCCTCCCGGAAGATAAGCTTCCAGCTTGTCACTTCGGAGATCAGCAGTTTTGTGACGGCCTGAAAGGTCATGCTCCCGGAAGATAAGCTTCCAGCTTGTCACTCTGGAGATCAACAGTTTTGCGACGGCCTGGAAGGCCATCCTCCCGGAAGATAAGCTTCCAGCTTGTCACTTTGGAGATCAACAGTTTTGTGACGACCTGGAAGGTCATCCTCCCGGAAGATAAGCTTCCAGCTTGTCACTTCGGAGATCAGCAGTTTTG
>JAUVSF010000328.1 GCA_030597245.1 Acidobacteriota bacterium | reverse complement strand
TCACCCCGTTGTCAACAGAAACGCACAGAATCAGCCGCCCAGGTATCCTAAGGAGGGCGGATCAGCGAGATTCATGCCGTCCCGCAAGGCGGGACTCCTGTGAGGGGATCGCCGGCAACCCAGGGCCCGCCCTCCGTCGTCGGGCACTCGCCCTGGGCCCCGCACATATCGCCCCGCGAGGCGGGGCTCAGGAAACGTAACGGGGAATGGAAACTGGCATCCGCCTTCGCTCTTCGAGCTACGGCGCGACAGGTCCACTTCGCTTTTTGAGCTACCTATGTCTTGATCATACCTATCGGTATCCGGTATCCGGCATCCGCCTTCGCTCTTCGAGCTATGGAGGAACGGTCCGGCATTTGTCACTTGTCATTTGTCATTTGTCACTGGTACCCGGTACTTCAACAGACTCGGAAACCTCTACAGCGCGAATCCCTCTGGATGGACTTGACAGGTTAATTCTGTTAGAGTGGCGCCTTCATTCATTCTGAAGAAGACGGTAGAGTTGACTATAAAAGACTTGACCTAGAGATGGCACTGAAAAAAGAGAAGAAGAACGAAATCGTCAGCGAGTTCCAGCAACATGAATCCGACACGGGTTCACCCGAAGTCCAGATCGCGTTGTTGAGCGAACGGATTCGGGAACTCACTGAGCATTTCAAAATCCATAAGAAAGACCACCACTCGCGCCGTGGTCTTTTGAAGTTGGTTGGCCAGCGCAGACGCTTGCTGGACTACCTCAAGAGGCGGGATTTCGCCCGTTATAAAGACGTAATTGAGCGCTTGGGAATTCGAAAATAGATTTTCGGCATTCCTAATAAGAAGTACGGAACATCTGAGTACGGTCTTAAGATCTCTACTGGGACCGAGTGTTTGTAGTGTGATATCAGTTTGTGCGCCTTCCCTTCACTCTAGACCAGTACTCCCCTCAACACTGACACTAAGTGTGTGTGCGGATGATCTCACGCAAATTCACGTGGGCTTTTCCATGCAGACATTATTGTAAATTAGCTGAATTTGGAGGAAATTATGACAGTAAAAACGAGCCTCTCCATCGGAGGACGTGAACTTTCTTTTGAAATGGGACGACTCGCAAAGCAAGCCGACGGCGCCGTCTATGTGCAGTGCGGCGACACAGTGGTTCTCGCGACCGCATGCGCGCAGAGAGAGCCTAAACCCGATTTCGATTTTTTGCCGCTGACCTGCGACTATCGTGAATACACATATGCTGCCGGCAAGATTCCCGGCGGGTTTTTCAAGCGGGAAGGGCGGCCCACGGAGCGCGAGATACTGGTTTGCCGACTCACTGATCGCCCATTGCGACCTCTTTTCCCCGATCACTATCACTGCGAAACCCAGGTCATCACGGCGGTCCTTTCGGCAGAACCCGACGTCAACCCAGATATTCTGGCGCTGAATGGAGCCTCTGCTGCTTTGTACGCTTCCGACATTCCCTTTCACAACCCCATTGGTGCCGTTCGGGTGGGATTGGTGGAGGGCCGTTTTGTTCTTAATCCGAGTGCCGACGAGATGGAGAAGAGTGATCTCGACCTCGTTGTTGCGGGTACTGAAGAGGCGATCGTGATGGTGGAAGCAGGTGCAAAGGAAGTCTCAGAGGAGCAGATGCTTGAGGCTCTGGGGCTTGCTCACAGTGCTATCCGGGAAATCGTGGAAAAGATCAAGGAACTCGGTTCTCTCGTAGGTAAAGAAAAACGCCCGGTTCCCACTCCGGAGGTAGATCCCGAAGTCGAAAGGATTGTTAATGAAGAGGCACCAGCGGGAATCCTGGAAGCTCTGTATATCAAGGACAAGCTGGAAGGCAACCAGCGAATGACCGAGTGCCGTGACGCCGTGATCGACCGTTTCCCCGAAGATGATAAGGATCGACGTCTTCAGGCGGCACGTGCCTTTGGGCGACTTAAAGAGCGGATATTCAGAAAAGAGCTGTTGGAAAAGCGTCAACGCCCTGACTTGAGGCAGTTCAACGAGATTCGCACCATTTCGGGGGAGGTTGGGCTGCTCCCGAGAGCCCACGGTTCGGCACTGTTCACGAGAGGTGAAACACAGGCCCTGGTCACCGCCACGTTGGGGACAGGCATCGACGAGCAGCGGCTGGATAACTTGATGGGTGAATCAAAAAAGAGTTTCATGCTCCATTACAATTTTCCGCCCTTCAGTGTTGGCGAAGTGAAGTTCCTCAGAGGCCCGGGACGGCGTGAGATTGGTCACGGAGCACTCGCGGAGCGGGCGCTTCAACCTGTACTTCCGGGTGAAGAGGAGTTCCCTTACACGATTCGAGTCGTCTCCGACATCCTCGAATCAAACGGTTCGTCTTCAATGGCAAGCGTATGCGGTGGAGTCATGGCTCTTCAAGACGCCGGCGTTCCGTTGAAACGGCCCGTGGCGGGTATCGCGATGGGTCTGGTCAAGGAAGGCTCCGATTATGCCGTCCTCTCTGACATAGCCGGTTCTGAAGATCATTACGGGGATATGGATTTCAAGGTAACGGGAACCGAAGCAGGGATCACTGCTCTCCAAATGGACATCAAAATAACCGGTGTCACAAACGAGATCATGGCAGAAGCTCTGGCCCAGGCACGTGAAGGCCGCCTCTTCATTTTAGGCAAGATGGCGGAGACTATTTCAGAATCGAGGGAATCCATCTCCAAGCACGCTCCTCAAATCACCTCGATCCAGATCCCCCCTGGGAAGATAGGAGCCGTGATTGGCCCGGGCGGCAAAATGATCCGGAGCATTGTGGAAGAAACCGGCGCCAAGATAGACATCAGTGACGACGGGACCGTTCTAATCGCTTCCTCCGATGGTGCGAGTGCCAAGAGGGCGATCGCTAGAATTGAGGAATTGACTGCAACAGCTCAGATCGGCAAGACGTACTTAGGCAAAATAGTTAAGGTGGTTGATTTTGGCGCGTTTGTCGAAATCCTGCCTGGAACGGAAGGCTTGCTTCATATCTCAGAGATTGCCGAGCGCCGAATCCAAGATATTCACCAAGAGGTTCACCACGGCGACAAGATCCTGGTGAAGGTCCTGGATGTTGATCAGAATAATAAGATTCGTCTCAGCCGCAGAGCCGTTCTAAGAGACCAGCGGAATGAAAACTCTCCCCAGACGGAGGAGCAACGTTAGGTTAATTCCTCATGATTCCCGATCACCTGAAGAAGGCGCTCCGAGATTTCAGAGAGGGGCTAATCGGAGAAAGTGAGATCGAGGATATTCTCCGTGACCTCCCCTTTCAGGACTTGGGTTTCGCAAAAGTTGATCATCACCGAGCGATCCGCCATGGATTCGCTGAGGTGATCTTCGGCAAAGGAAAACCTGCAGAGCAGATTCTGGGTATTGCCGAAGCAATATTGGCAAAAAGCCCGAATCTGCTGATAACCTACGCCTCGGAGGACGTTTTCGAGCGTTTGCAGCTGAGTTTCCCCGAGGCGTGCTACCACTCAGCTTCAAGAACCATCAGTCTGGTAAGAGAGAAGGGTGACAATGGCAGGGGCAAGATTGGCGTCTTTACTGCCGGCACCGCCGATATTCCCGTCGCGGAAGAGGCGGCGGTAACGGCTGAGACCATGGGAAACGAAGTCCTAACCTGCTATGACGTCGGCGTAGCGGGGCTTCACAGGCTCCTCAGCCAGACGCCAGTTCTCAGGTCCTGCAGCGTTGTTATAGCTGTGGCAGGAATGGAAGGAGCGCTCCCCAGTGTGGTGGGTGGTCTCGTAGACGTCCCTGTTATCGCCGTGCCTACCAGTATTGGGTACGGAGCTTCTTTTGACGGCTTGGCAGCCCTGCTTGGAATGCTGAACAGTTGCTCTTCGAACGTGACTGTCGTGAACATTGATAACGGTTTTGGTGCCGGCTATGTGGCCAGTCTTATAAACCGGAAACGCGACTTCGATGCAAGCTGACAGCTCCCCTTCTCCCTGTTTTCACGAACGAAACCGCTGGTCGGAGAGCTTCTGCCGTAGAAGGTGGGCCAAAGGAGACTAGGTGCGATGGATCTGGAAACTCTTAAGCTTATCGAGTTTAGCCAGGTCCTGGAGATCATAGCGGAATTCGCTCAGAATCGTCTTGGCCGGCACAAAGTCCGGCAGATCCATCCGCTCGATAGCTTCGGCCTGATCAAGAGTCAGTTGGAGACCCTGACCGAAGCAGTCCGCTACCTGGAACTCGCTGCAAAGATCGACCTGGGCCATCTTCCGGATCCGAAAGCAGTTGACACCGCACTTGAGAATCGGGACTTGGTCTTATCACCGGACGAACTCTGGGAGGTGCTGATATTCCTCGAATTCGGACAATCCGTTAAACGAGACCTGAAACCCGAGAGTTGGCCAAAATTGAGCGGTCTCGTAGCAGAGCTCGTTGTTCCGTTTGGCCTGATGAGCGCCATCAAGTGTTCGATAGATCTTAAAGGTGACGTCCTGGATTCGGCCCACCCTGACCTGGGTTCAGTGCGACGCAAACACGAACAGTTTCGAGCCAAAGCGCGTGACCAGCTGAATCGCTACTTGAAGGGTGCGCACTCAAAAAACCTCATACCCGAGCCTTTTGTCACAGAGCGAGGCGGGCGTTTCGTGATCCCTGTTCGGCGTGAGAGTCAGAGCGAGATCCCGGGCATAGTCCATGGCGCCAGTTCATCGGGAGCAACCGTGTTCCTTGAGCCCCTCAGTGCGGTGGAGTTGAACAACCAGCAGATCTTCTATAGAGAGCGTGAAGCTGAGATCATCCGAAAAGTGCTCTGGGATTTGACTCAGCAGGTGAGAGAAAATGGTCCGTTAATACGGAAGATCATTGACTCAGCAGGCAGCCTCGACGGCCTGTTTGCCTGTGCAGAGTTTTCCAACCGCCACGATTGTACGATTCCCAAGCTCAACCGGGAGATCCTGCTTTTCTTGAAGGGAGCCCGGCACCCCTTACTTATACAGAGCCTCGGCGAAGATCGGGTGGTGCCGATCGATCTGGAACTTGACTCCGAGTCGAACACAATGGTCATCAGTGGACCCAATACGGGAGGGAAAACAGCGTGTCTCAAGACTGCCGGCCTGCTCTGTATCATGGCTCACGCGGGTTTGCCTGTTCCCGCTCGAGAGGCCAACCTTCCTTTTCTCAAGAATGTCCTAGCCGATATCGGGGACCATCAATCAATACTCCTGCGGCTGAGCACATTCTCAGCCCACATTGGCCGAATCAAAGAGATCATGGATTCCTACCAACCCCCCAGTCTTCTCCTTCTGGATGAGGTCGGAAGAGGCACGGATCCAGTTTACGGCTCCGTCCTGGCCGTCGCGATCATCGACCACTTTCGAAATCGGCAAGGACTAGTCCTGGCGACAACCCACCATCGAATCGTCAAGTCTTTCGCCGCTTCGGCGGACGGCATTAGGAACGCCAGTGTAATGCTCGATCCTGAGAGCCTCCAGCCAACCTATCAGATCGAAACCGGGGTCTCAGGGGGAAGTAGCGGGCTGGAGACTGCCCGGCAACGCGGACTTTCGGAAGGCCTCAATGACCAAGCCAGGACACCCCTCGACGAGACAGAAATTCAGATTGAGCATTACCTGGAAGAACTCGCCCGTGAATACCAACATCTAAAAAGCCAACGCGAGAAACTGGATGGGCAGCTTGTTCGGCTTAAGGCTCGCGAAAGGGCATTGAGCCTTGAGGCAGCACAGCGCGAACGAGATCACGATCAGCACTTTGAGCGGAAGTTGGAAAGATGGGGCCGTGACTTCAAGGCTGAGGTCTCAGCCTACCTGTCGCAGTCTCGTGATCGC
>JAUVSF010000565.1 GCA_030597245.1 Acidobacteriota bacterium | reverse complement strand
GGCGATCTCATGTGGCATCTGACCATTGAAACAAGAGTAGCGGATTTCATGTACGGGATTCATGGGACCATTGAGGGTAGGTTGGAACTGGACGACTGAGGCAATCGAACTGACCTTTAAAGCACTCTTTGACCGAGACTGCGTTCTCGGAGTTATGTTGGCGAGGCCGCTTGTCAGCAGCATTGGGTCCGACCCCAAATTGCTGGGACTTGTGCGAAATTGACCCGTCTACGTGCGGGTGGGCTGGCCACACCACCGAGGACATTGACGCCTCGCGGGCGATCTGGACGTTCTTCGCCGAACACGGGATGAATGACGATGATTAAGGCTGCCCGAACGGTTCGTTAGCGATCCGTTGACAAGCGTTCAGCATTGGGTCAGACCCCAAATTGGGGCTGGAACAACGGAAAACAAGGGTCCGAACTGTCAACTCCCGAAGGGGCGATGCAGATTAGCGCTTTGGGATCCGGCCGTCTACGGAGAGTCCTCGCAAAGGGCGTAGAGCTGATAGAGGGTTGAGACGTACAGCGTTCCATTCGCAGCAACGGCAGTACTGATGATGGGATCGTTCATCCTGACCGATCCGAGGACACGCTTTTCCCTTCCCGTAGCCAGTGCCCAGAAGTTTCCCCGGCGCGTACCGATGTAGACCTTTCCGTCGGCTGTCAGAGTCGAGGCCCAGATCTCACCCCCGGCGGAGTGGACCCAGTAAGGTTTGCCTGTCATCGCATCGAGGCAGTGGACTTTTCCGGCCGTGTCAGCCACGTAGACCAAGCCGTCTTGGATCGAGGGAGTTGAACAGCTGTGATGTTCGAGCGGGTAGGACCAGATGAGGCCACTCTCCGTAATGTCTCCGGTCTGGGACGCATCGATGCATTTGATCCAGGATTGACGTTTACCCCACCAGATGTCCCCGCCTGTAGTCAGGTAAATCCGTCCATCGTCGAAAACGGGCATGCTCATGATGGTGCTGGGACTCTCTCGGCGGTTACCGATGTATTGATGGATATTCTTCTTCGGAGCGGTTGGATCCGGGTCAAACTTCCAAACACGGTCGAGGAACCTGCCACTTCTCGGAGTTTCCTCCGAACTTGTCGCCAAAAGCCGATGACGAGATGTTTTGGGGCCCTGATTATCTTCTGGTTTCAACGCGTCAAACGCATAGAGAACTCCGTCGCCTCCGCCGAAGAAAACGAGTCTGCGGCCGTTGACTTCACCGAGGGAAGGGGAGGCCCAGGTGCAATGGAAGATTCCTGGACCGATATTCTCGTGATCCTGGGCAACCAACTTTCCAGTGGTCTTGTCCAAAACCACCAGGCTCGGAGCCTGGGGCTTCTCCACGCCATCATGTTGGCTGTTCAGCCCGTTGCTGGTATTGATGTAGAGATAGGACCCATCCACCAGAATCGAGCTGTGCGCCGAGTCGTGGGGGCGGACTCCGAGAGCGGAGCGGAGGTCGAAAAGCCAGATAATGTCTGCATCAAGGGGGCCGACCGCGAGCAGTGACTCTCCCTCGGGTGTCATATGCCTCCCCTCATCCAGGAACGGGCCGTCATTGCCGTCAGCCATTCCGTGGAGATCAAGAGATACCACTTCGTTCCGGTTCGTGACGAGAAAGACCCGATTGCCTTCAACGGTAGCCGGAGAGCTGATTCCCGCTTTGGGCCAGTCCAGGTAACGGTCTTCAGACAGCTTCGGAACCACCAGTTGCCAGACAAGACTTCCGTCGGTCTCGTTGAAGCACATCAGGACGCCGCGATCACCTTCATGACGAGGATCCCTCGGCTGCCCGTTATTAGTGCCGACCAGGACCTTGCCCTGTGATACGACCGGAGTGGAGTAGCATGCGGTTCCCAGCGCCTGCGCCCAACGGACATTGACTGCCGTCTCCGGGTCGAATGTTGCCGGAAGATCCTCTTCATCGGAAACCATGTTTCGTGAGTGACGATCGCCCCACTGTGGACGATCTCCAGACCCGGCGAAGGCAGAGGCCGTGAGGATGAGAAGAAAGCAGAGGCGGAGACTCCCGCACATGTAATGTCGAAAACTCATCCGATTATTCTCTACTACTTCAACCATAGAAGACACCCCGGCAGGATATTCCATGATTTGAGACGTTCTGCAGTTCGTAATCCCGCCGAGGCGGCGGGAAATCCCAAGCCCCAAGAACCAATTCCCAAAGAGGAGTCTAAGAAGCCTTCAGAAACGCCAAAACCCGCGTGGAACAAGCATTCGTCATTCGACATTTGACACTTGACATTTGTCATTCGACACTTGTCATTTGCCCCTCGTCCCCTTCTATCGGGACAAAGCCAAACCCGTTCCAATGGGGACAGAGTACTGGCGAGCCGCCAGCAGGCACAAACATCCCTCCGGGCTTAGGACGGGTGATGAGACAGCCTAAGGCATGATCCACAGCATTGGGTCGGACCCCAAATTGGGAATTGGACAAATTGGGTAGTTCCTCTTGATACCGCTGTACGTTTCTACTTCTGCCATCTGCGACTCCCGGCCATTAGGTCGAGTGTGGATTCAGTAATCCCGGGTAGCCGCTTGCCCCTATTCAGAACTCAGTCCGCTGTCTCGTGGGGCGATCGTCGAGTATACTGAGCTCGCGTTGAGACCAGTTGGCGGCCCTGTTTATCTCTTTCGTTTGTACAGGCGCCATTAGCCATTGCTGAAATGAATTCTACAGTGGCTTAAGCCTTCTGTTGATGACATCCCAGTCTAGTTCTAGCTGCGTGAAGGGAGAGAATGAAATGCGGTTTCAGGCTCTGGCGGCCGTGTTGGTTTTGTGGAGTATGGTGGTTTCCTCGCACGCGATTGCACAGGCGCCGCCGAAGGAAAAGAAATGGTTCCTGAGGGGTTATCTGGAAAGTGGCGTGGCCTGGCCTCACAATGAAATTGGCGTGAATCTTCGCCGGCCTGATCTTCAGGAGGAGACCGGGGGCTTTGGAGATAATTTCGGTCGGTACGTGGTCCGCGGACAAGTCTTTGTTGGCTACAATATTGGTAACAAGATCTTCAAGGACATATTCTTCGTAGTGAAACCCAATTTCATCTTTGGGCGAAATATCCCTCAGCAGGAATACACATGGTCATTTCGTTACAGTGGGCATGTGGAAAATGTGGGTATCGGAATCAGCCTGCCCAGAAACTGGAAAGTATATGCAGAGAGCCACAAGTGGGCTTTTAGAGATAAGCTCGGTGTGCCCGGTGATGGACCGTTTGAGTTGCATAGTCTGATAATGGTTCGCAAGGAGTTCTCATTCTCATTCTGACCGTCTCTTCCTACCGTCGAGAACTTCCGAATCAGACTAACGACGCAAAGGTCTGAGCGAATACGAAGCAAAACACTCTGTCCCTTTCTCCTGTCCCTTTCTCCGCGAAAAGCGAAGGGGCCGGCAGGTCGCTGACCCCCTTCCTGCTAACCGATTGCCAACGGAGGATTCCTTATCCACACCTGGATAAGGAATCCTCCGTTGGCAATCGGTTAGCAGGAAGGGGG
>JAUVSF010000291.1 GCA_030597245.1 Acidobacteriota bacterium | reverse complement strand
TATGCGATCGGCAGAAGTGTGAGGCATATTGCGGAAGCAGCAACCGGCATCCAGAGCGGATATTTGAAAGCGACTCCCAAAATGCCGATTGCCGGAGCAAGCGTGAAAAGCCGATAGCGTTTAACCGAGTAATCGAGCTTGAACATCTCGCAAAAGGTGAAACCGCAAACGACCATGTGCGTACTGATCGCGCCACAGGCCATACCGATCAGGCCCAGGTCAAAGATAAGACGCCCGCCAGTCGAGCCAAGAACGGAACCCAGGGCTGTGGCCGCCTCAACTGGTTTTATGTCGGTCCGAACCAGGCCAAGCGACGGATCGTAGATTTTTTCGGCCATTGCAATGATCACCAACGATGTCGTAATCGCATAGGGCAAAAACATGGAACTCAGGAGGTCGTAACGGGAAAGTTCCTTGTGTGATTTGCCCCAACCCTTTGCCAGCAACGAGTAGGGGTAAAGGAACGTCATGTTTATCCCGACCGCGGCGCCGAAGGCCCCCAGGATGACCATCGTGACTCCTTCTACTTCTGGAATCTGGAACGTGAAAAAGCCTTTGAAAAGCTCCACCCAGTTGATTCCGGTGTGGAGGACAACGGCCAGAAAGGCGATAATCACGCATCTAATTGTCCAGCGCAGGAAGCCCTCATAGAACTTTATCCCTTTTGTGTGTGAGCCATAATTCCAGGTCACGAAGATGCTAAGACCCAATACGAGAAGCCCGGCTCCGAACTTTACCACGAGGGGCATGGCTCCACTCTCGGTTGAGGCTCCAGCCAGCTGAGCCAAGTCCCAGGCTGCCGCCCCAACGAGACCGTATTGTGGGAAGTGCCAAATGATTGAGGCGACGACCGCTCCCAGTGCCCACAGAAATGCTACCCAGGGGGCGAGCTCTCGAGAGAAAGATCGGTAGGGTCGTTCGCCCGTTGAAAGAGTGATGTTTCCAAGGGCTGCCATCATCGCGACGCCCAGCAACATAGCCACCGGCTGGACCCAGAGCAGTTTATAGCCGAATGAGGCTCCGGCAATGACTGATGCGGCTGCGCTTCCTGCTCCAAGGGTCATGGCACTTTGCATCCAGGCAGGTCCGGTCAGCTTAAAGTAACCTCGGATGCGGGTGAACACCCCCTTGTTCTCCAGGCTCGTTAGGTACGCTTTTTCTGTTTCAAGTTTCTCGGGGTCCCACTTCGCGGTCATGGGTAAGCCGGCTTGATCCTGGGTCATTTGCCTTTCTCCTCAGCAGGAAATGAGCGATGGACTCTAAAAAAATAGGGGCCAACTAGGAATCAGTGCCAAGTTCGACCGGTTGTTGCGTCCGAGCAGATTTGTAGATTGCCTCGATAAGTTCAACGCTGCGTCTTCCTTCCACGCCATCGCAAAGGGGGTTGATGTCCTGTTCAATCGCTTTGACAAAGTCTTCTATGATTAGTCGGTGTCCGGTCACGTTTGCCACAATGGGAGAAGACTCACTCAAGTTGCGGTCAGGCTCTCTCTTCTCCCGGGTGCTGACGGTGGAATTGACAAGGTCGATGCTCACCAGCAGGTCATGCTCGACTTGAGCCGTGCCCTCACTTCCACTTACAAAAAGCCGCCTTGGTTGGCCGGGGTAAGCTGATGTAGCAGCCTCAAAAGTGGCCAGGGCCCCACTTTCGAATTCGATCACCGCAACCGCCGTATCCTCCGTTTCGATGTTATGCAGTTTTGTGCCGGTCGCACCGTAAACTCGTCTCGGCTCGCCAAGAAGCCAGAGCAGGAGGTCAACGGTGTGAATTCCCTGATTCATGACGGCTCCTCCCCCGTCGAGTGCCCAGGTCCCTCTCCATTGAGAATCTCCGTAATACTCGCGTGGGCGAAACCACTTCACGTGGGCGGTTGCGAGGTGGACGCGGCCCAGATCACCGTCATCGATCATGCTTTTGAGGCGCTGAAGGTCGGGAGCGACTCGGTCCTGGAAGAAGACGCCCAGTTTAACTCCCCTTTGGGAACAGGTTTCGATCAGGTGGTCGGCACGCTCTGTTGTGATATCGATAGGTTTCTCAACCAGCACGTGGAGACCCTTCTTCGCGGCTTGAATACCCTGTTCGGCATGCATTCCCGAAGGACTCCCGATAGCGACCATATCCATCGGCTTGTGACTCAGGAACTCCTCCAGATCGGTGAAGGCAGGTACACCGGCACTCTCAGCCAGCTTCGCCACTTTGGTCGCGTTGTATCCGCAAACCGCAGCGACTCGCACTCCCCTGGCTTCCTGGGCGGCCTTTACGTGGCTTTCACTGATATTGCCACCGCCGAGGATTCCGACAAACTTCTCCATGCTCCCTCCAGGTTTGGACCTAAGCAATGGCTTGCCAACGTTGTCCGACCCAAGAACCAACGGGCGTTCCGTTTGCCGCGATACCGGTTCTTAGCTCCAGAGTCTATCCCAGGAGCGGACAGTGTCCCACTCAGGGGTCGGTTCAAAGTACCCTGGCTTCAAAAGGTGTTCCCTAATCACATCTTCGTTTAACTCGATACCCAGGCCGGGCGTGTCAGGCACATTCACGTACCCATTCTGAACGATCGGTTTTTCGATTCCCGTTACCAGGTCTTCCCACCATTCGACGTCAACACCGTGGTGTTCAAGGCACAGGAAGTTCTGGGTTGCAGCTGCGCAATGGACGCTGGCTAAGAAACCAACGGGCGAGCCCGCATAGTGCAGTGCCATCGCTACTCCGCCTTCCATGGCCAGGTCACCGATCTTCTTGGTCTCGAGTAAACCGCCACTCGTCGCCAGGTCCGGGTGGATGACGTCTACCGCCCGGGCATCGACAAGCTTCTTGAAGTCCTCTTTGAGATAGATATCCTCCCCCGTGCAAAGCGGAATATCGATTGACTCTTTGATCTCTCTGAGCATGTCCGTGAACTGCCAGGGGACCATGTCCTCCATCCATGCGATCTGGTGTTTCTCGACGGCTTTAGCGAGGCGAATACAACTATTGAGGCCTATGTGACCGTAGTGGTCGGAGGCCAGGGGAATCTCCATACCGATGACATCCCTGACGCCGCCCACATAGTCTGCCAGGATGCCTATCCCTTTGTCGGTTATTTCGACTCCGGTAAACGGGTGCATCGTCTGGTTCACCTCTCTCAAGGTTAGGCCGGTAGGTCGGTTAAGGGTGCCCGGTATCTCGTTCAGGAGTCTTATGCCGAAATCGAGCTTGAGCCACGTATAGCCCTGATCTATACGCCCTTTTAAGCGACGGCCGGCAATTTCAGGGTCGGGGGACTGGGTGGTGTCGGAGTAAAGGCGAACTTTGTCGCGGAATTTCCCTGCCAGCATCTGATAGGCCGGTACACCCCAGACTTTTCCCGCCAGATCCCAACAAGCCATCTCGACGGCACAGACGCCTCCAGCCTGTCGAGCATGATGGCCGAACTGTTTGATCTTGCGGAAAATCTTGTCGATGTTGCAGGGGTTCTCTCCAAGAATCCTGCTCTTGAGCATAAGCGCATAGTACTCGTGAGCGCCATCTCGAACCTCTCCATAACCCGACAATCCCTGATTGGTGTCGATGCGGATGATGGTGCTTCTGAACGGAACCTCACCCAACATCGCGACACGCATGTCCGTGATCTCTAGTTCAGAAGGACTGGAATTTCTGTTGACGTTTGCGAGAGCGGCCTCCAGCTCTTCAGTCGAAGCAATGCTCAGGGAGGCGACTCCACCCACCGCCGCCATCGTCGAAAGGAAGGAACGTCGGTTTAAGCCGTTCCCATGTGACTTGCCTTTTCCCACTTCAGTAACCCCTTTTCTGAATCAGCAAATTTCCTGAGACTGTAACATAGTTGGAAAGGTGCACCAATTCTTTGATAATCGTAGGTTCAGAAGTTCTGACAAGGGTCTGTGGCCCAGTGGAACACCGATTCTGCTTGCCAGGTGAACACAGGGATGACAGAGAACAGATTAAGACAAATACTGCAACGGATCGACGGTCGTGGGTACAAAGCGTACAAAGATCTCGAGGGTGATTTTGATTTCGGCGACTTCACACTATCCATCGACCATGTCCAGGGAGATCCGTTCGCTTCCCCTTCGCGACTCAGCGTCTTCCTCCCGGACTCGGTTGCGCAGTTCCCAGGTCAGTTCACCGCCCCCCGGCGCCGCAGGGTGGCAGTCGGAGACTTTCTATCCCGGGCGTTTCATGCCGCTGTGAAGCGGCATTGTAAGCGGCGCCGGGGAACCGGCCGTTCCGGTGAAATATACATCGATTCGGGTGGGCAAGAGGTCCTGGAACGAAGCAGCGTACTCTTTGGCAGTGACGGGGTGGAAGCTCGGTTCTACGCAGGATTACCGGCTGCGGGCAGGAGAGTTCTTGGGCGTCAGGCCGAGGAGATGCTCTGTGGTGAGATTCCAAAGATCGTAAGCGACTCATTGATGTTCAGGAATCTCTCCAGTGAGGAACTAGACTGCCACGTCCGGGTGGTCGAGGATCAGGAGGCTCTCAGGGGTCAGCTGAAGGCAAGGGGTCTCGTGACCTTCATCGGCAACGCGTCGATTCTTCCCAGAAGGAGCGGGGTTGATGATCGTCCGCTCAGGCAGGCTCGGTCTCAAGTTGTAGTGCCTTTCCTAACTCCACCCGAACTTGAGGTTGAACTCGACCGGCCCGGTTCCGGCCCGATTACAGGGATGGGAATCCCGGAGGGAGTTACGCTGATTGTCGGAGGTGGCTACCACGGCAAGTCGACGCTGCTTCGGGCCATCGAGCGCGGAGTTTACAACCACGTTCCCGGTGACGGACGCGAGTTTACGGTCACGGTCAACTCGGCGGTCAAAATCCGGGCTGAAGACGGACGCTACGTTGAAAAGGTTAACATCTCCCCTTTCATAGACAATCTACCCTATGGCCGGGATACCAAACGGTTCTCGACCGACAATGCTTCGGGTTCGACTTCTCAGGCTGCCAACATTATGGAAGCACTCGAGGCCGGCTCCGAGTTACTGCTGATCGACGAAGACACATCTGCCACAAATTTCATCATTCGAGATGCTCGGATGCAGGCACTGGTAGAGAAGTCGAAGGAGCCAATCACTCCGTTTCTTGACAAAGTCACGGATCTTAAAGAGGAGTGTGGGATCTCTACGATTCTTGTAATGGGAGGTTCCGGGGACTACTTCGATGTAGCTGATCAAGTGATCATGATGGACGGTTACAGGCCCTTTTGTGTGACTGAGAAGGCGAAACAGGTTGTGGAAGCCTTTCCGACTCACCGGCGGGTCGAGGGGACCGGAGGTTTCGGTGAAGTGGGCGACCGGTGCCCATTGCCCGGAGGTTTCGATGCCAGTCGGGGACGCCGTGATGTGAAGATCGATGCCAAAGGCCTCGGGACCATCCTGTATGGTGTTAACAACATTGACCTGTCGGCCCTCGAGCAACTGGTGGATACTTCGCAGACGAGGGCGATTGGCGAAGCAATTCATTTCTTTGCCCGCAACTGCGCTTCAAATGGAATGTCGATTCGTGAAGGCTTGCGGTTCCTTGATGCAGAGCTGGACAAGCAGGGATTGGACATATTGAAGCCGTTCAAAACGGGCAACCTCGCGAGACCTCGTATCCAGGAGATCGCCTTTGCAATTAACCGACTGCGGACATTGAAGGTGAATCGGTAATCGGTGATCGGTGATCGGTAATCGGGGTCTTGGGACTTAAGCTCATCTTCGACAGTTTGGACGGTTGCGCAACCCGCAAACCCGCATGAACCCTGCATTCGGGCGTCTGTGGACTTCAGAATGTAGTGCCACAAGACAGGAATATAAACAGAGACAAACAATTGAATAATAAGCTGTTATATTTGGTCATGACGTAGTGGTAACATGAGCGTATGTTTGTCAGACGCAAGAAAGTCCGCGGGCAGGTTTACTTGCAGATCGTAGAGAGTCGTCGGGAAAAGGGCAAAGTACGCCAGCGGGTGTTGGCCAGTCTGGGACGCGAAGACCGTCTTGAGCAGTCGGGAAGCCTGGAAGGACTGGTGGAATCAGCCGCTCGTCATTGTGAGTCCCTGCTGGTGATCTCCGCTCACCGCCAGGGCCAACTGGGAGAGCTGGAGAACCGTCGCATCGGTCCCGCCCTGGTGTTTGAGCGATTATGGGAACAGACCGGGTGCCGCCAGGTGATCGAGTCATTGACCCGGGGACGTCGTTTTCGATTTTCCCTGGAGAGAGCCGTCTTTCTAACCGTGTTGCATCGTCTGTTTGATCCCGGCTCGGATCGATCTGCCGAGAAGTGGAAAGAACTCTACCGTATCGAAGGCACGGAGTCACTGCAACTGCATCAGCTGTACCGAACCATGGGTTGGTTGGGCGAGGAGTTGGAGAGCGAAGGACAAGGAGGTCGAACCCCCTTTGTGCCCCGCTGCCGGAAAGATCTGATCGAGGAGGAGT
>JAUVSF010000724.1 GCA_030597245.1 Acidobacteriota bacterium | reverse complement strand
CTGCAGGGACTCAGCCAGGTTCTGTACAGGAATGATGTTTCCACCCAGACTCATGCTTCCCAGGACTACCAACTGAGACTGAACGGGCTTTCCCAGGATCCCTGAGCAGAGAGCGACAAATGTAGTCAAAGTCATTGTTACGGTTGGACCTGTGCTCTGGAGCTCAACGACATGAAGATGAAAATCGTGGTCGCCAGGTTTGGCTGAGACACTGATCCGATTCGTGTTGGCTTTGAAGTAGTCAAACCCTACCTTAATCGACTCTTTCGCGTTGCTGTTGGTCCCCAACCCTGACATCTTTATCGAGCCGTTACCAGCCGTGACTTGAGTTTCCAGCCTGTACACTCCTAAGTGGCCGGCGCTTCCAAGGCCGATCGTGTGTAAGACACCGGGATTTAGCGGTCCATCCGGAATTAACTTGCCACCACCCTGCTCAAGAACGCTGACAAACCTTTCTTCCATCGACTCCTGGTCTATGTAGCTGAAATGGACGTCGTAGAACTCCATCCCACCGATCTTCTTAAGCTGCTCCTTCACTCTGCGTCGAGCTTCGAGAGCATACTCCAAGCACCTCTGCACCGCCTCCTTGTCGTAATCTTCGTTGGGATACAGTAGCTTGAGTACGCCAGAGACCGTCCGTTTCACACCTATCGAATCTCGCTGATTCAGGTCACGGCCAAGCCTGAAATATTTAAAGAAGGCGTCGCCGAAAGTGTACTTGCGCATCTCGCGCATCCACTCGGCCAGGTAGTCGACGATGAATCCATAATGGTTGGTCAGGAACTCGGGGCGCATTTTCGGGATTTCCCAGCCGGGGATGTAGGCATGGAAACGATCGAAGAAAGCCGCATCGATCATTGCCTCAGGGAACGGTGCCAACAGATGACTCGTCTTCACAAGAACTTCAACGTTGTCGATGTTCCCGATAAACACCATCGCGGCCAGGCCCTCCTTCTGCTCGCGCCCGCGGGCGAAGGATCCCGACGCCATATAGTCCTTCATGATCTGGACGCCGTCTTTGTCCTTGAAGGAGATACCGGCCACCTCGTCAAAAGCTACGACATCCCACATACCAACCAGTCCCATCGTATTGCGGGCGATGTTGTAGAAGAGATTGGCCACCGTGGTCTGCCCACCGGAAATCAAAATGCTGTTCGGACTGATTTCCTTGTAGATGTGACTCTTACCTGTGCCTCTGGGGCCCAGCTCGCAAGAGTTGTAATTATTCTCGACCAGAGAAACCATCCGGCAAAGCAGGTGCCATTTGGTTCTTTCTTCAAAGTGACTCGGCTCCAATCCCGTTGACCGCAGAATTACATCGATCCACTGTTCTTCGGTAAAAGCCTTTCGTCCCTCGAAGATCTCTTGCAAGTCCATCCCGGGCATCTGGATCGGCTTCAACTGGCTCACGATGAACGGTGACCCCTTCTGGGCCTCCTCGAAGAAGTACTCCATCGTGATGATGGCCCAGATTCCACCTGCTAGCAGCTTCTCGTACTTCTTGACCGTATCAGTGCTGATCTGTGCCCCTTTGACCCCCAGGTTCGACATCCAGGCTTCGTAACAGTCCCGCTTCTCATTCAAGCGAACTGTCACCTTGTCGATGATCTTGAAGCTGCCGCGCTCCCGGATCGTTGACTTGACCTTCTCAGCCTCGTCGGGCCGGACATAGTTCTCAGCAAGAATGCGCTTGACGTCTTTGAGCCCATCCTGGATGACCGCCTCATCATCGGAAGCGCAGTAGGTACCAAGGAGGTATTCCAAGACATACACCGGCACATTTGCGCCCTCCTTGACGAGTTTTGTGAGGTCCTTCCGCACGACTCGACCGGAGAACTGCTGATTCAGCAAAAGGTCGAGATCGTCTCCCCTTTTTTCCACTTCAGAAGTCATCGGTAAATGCCCTGTCTATAACTACGTCCACACTCGACTGTTCCACTTCCGTTTCCGCGTCTCTGAGAACCAGCCTGTAAGCGGTACTCTTAGCGTAAGATCGATTCTCGAGAACCAGTCGAATCGTTCTCTTTCGCTCATCCATGTTGCCAGAGGTACTCTCGAATGTCACCGTTTCAATATTCGTACCCGGTTGATCACCTTCGAAAACCGCCACTTTCAGAGTGATAGGCTTCACTCGCTCACTGACCGCCTCCATCTGAAGCAGTTCAAACCGATGCTGGTTCGTCGTGATCTTATGGTGGGTCCCCAGGACCTGGACTGAGACCGTGCTGGTCTTTGTCTTCTCGGCTGACTTGCCCCTAATGTGACGCACAGTGATCACAGGCACG
>JAUVSF010000202.1 GCA_030597245.1 Acidobacteriota bacterium | reverse complement strand
TTCCGGCATCCAGCCCCATTGCCATTTCAAGAAGACCCGTTCCGGGTGAGGCATCATTGCAAGGTGCCGGCCATCGGGAGAACAGAGACCGGCGATTCCAGCCGGGGAGCCATTTGGATTGAAGGGATAGGCTTCGGTGATTTCGTTGCTGTCGTCGACGAACCGAACTGGCGCCAGTCGATCCTCCAGGACCTGTTCAAGGATTCTCTCATCGGGAAAGTATGCTCGGCCCTCCCCATGCGCTACCCAGATTCCGAGGCGAGATCCTTCCATGCCCTTGAGCATAAGGGACGGGCTTTCCTCGATCCTTACAGTGGAGAACCTCGACTCGAACCGTCCGGATCGATTCTGGACAAAACGGGGACCCTTTTCATCCGGGATATCCTGCCACGGAACCCAGCCTAAGAGAGCCAGGAGTTGGCAACCGTTGCAGACACCGAGACTGAATGTATCGGGACGTTGAGCAAAATCCTCAAATTGGTGCCAGAGCTTTGGGTCGAAGCGGATGACGCCGGCCCAACCCTTGGCGGAGTCCAGGACGTCCGCATAGCTGAAGCCGCCCACGAAAACAGCGCCTCGAAAGCGGTCCAGTCGTATCCGATCGGTCTGCAAGTCTGTGATGGTGACATCCCAGGGTTCGAATCCGGCGGCGTAGAAGGCAGAAGTCATTTCCCGATCCCCGTTGCTGCCTTCTTCCCGAATCATGGCTACCGGCAGTTTCGTCGAGCTGTTGAGGATTGATGTCGCCGTCTGGCGAGGCGTGAAAGATACACGGTAATCAGAAGCCGTTCGGACTCGAAGACTTGCTCTTTCCTCTTCAACGCACTCCGGGTTGGCTTGCAGCTTCTCAATCTGATAACTCGTTTCTTCCCAAAGGTCCCGGAGTTGGGGCATGTCTTCGTCCAGGAGAACCTGATCGTTAGACACAATCCGCACTCGAGGTTCGGGCGACGTTCTTCCAATAGTGCGGCACGGGACTCCAAACCGCTCGAACGCCTCGAAAACATGTTCCTCATTTTCCGGCAGGACTTCGAGCACCAGGCCCAGCTCTTCCGAGAACAGGGCGGGGAACAGAGGCGAATCCTGATCCAATTCGATCTCCAGACCGCAGTTCCCTGAGAAAGCCATTTCGAGAAGGGTTGTGATCAGGCCTCCATCGCTTCGATCATGTCCCGACGCAATCATGCCGTCCGATAAGAGTTCCTGGACAGCGTCGAAGGTGTTCCTGAGTAACTGCGGGTCATCTACGTCGGGAGGGTTATCACCTATCTGGGCAAGAGAATGCGCGAAAGAGGAACCGCCAAGCCGGTTCTTACCCTGGCCGAGATCAATAAAGAGAATACGACCCTTGCCCGGATGCTTGAGGTCAGGGGTCACAGTCGATGTAATGTCAGGGCAGGTTACGTAGGCTGAGATCACCAGAGTCCCGGGAGCCTTCACAGTCTCCTGACCTCCATCACAATCAGGTGCGAGAGCGGCCATGGAGAGGCTGTCTTTCCCTCCGTCGATGGCTATGCCCAGCTCGATGAGGATCTCTCGAAGCGCCTCAGCTGCATCATACAGCGCCGCTCCCTCGCCTGGAAGCTTCGCTGCCCACATCCAGTTTCCCGAGCACTTGACGTCTTCAAGTGCGCTGACCCGTGCCCATACCAAATTGGTAAGTGCTTCGCCAACACTCATCCGCGCCATCGCCCTGGAATCAAGGAGGCCAACCACAGGTCGTTCTCCGATTGCTGTGGCAGCTCCCGTGACTCCAAAATGGCTTTGCGAGATCACGGCCACGTCGGCGACCGTGAGCTGTAGCGGTCCGGCGCACTGCTGGCGTGCAACAAGTCCCGTTACACTCCGATCGACCTTGTTTGTGAGGAAACGTTTTGACCCAACTGAGAGCTGCCGGAGAACGTTTTCAAGAGCATCTTTGAGCGTAAGTGTTTCGGGTATATCGATCTTTTTCGAATGGGTGGGCTTCCGATTGCTCTCGAAAGTTTTTTGGGGCATGGCTCCCAGAACCTTGTCGAGCTCCATGTTGACAGGTGTCGTGTCGTCTTTTTCGTCGTAAAGGACGATCATGCCGTCACCCGTTATCCTTCCCACAAAGGCCACGGGGACTTTCTCACGTTTGCAGAGTGCTCGAAAAAGCTCTTCCTGGTCTGGTCTCAGTAGAAGGGCGTTGTTCTCCTGGTACTCGGCACCCCAGATCTCGAGAACCGACAAGGTCTCGTCAGCCACCGGTATGTGCCGGACGTTGATTCTAGCCCCTGCAGGTTCGACTATCTCCTTGAGAACGTTACAGTTACCTCCGGCCCCCTGATCGTGGATGCTGACGATCGGGTTTCGGTCGCCAAGCTCAACGCAGGCTCGAATGACACGATTGACCTTCTGCTCCATCTCAGCATCGCCTCGTTGAACCGCATTAAAGTCCAGTTCGGCCACGTTCTCACCCTGGACCATACTGGATGCCGCGCCTCCTCCCATCCCGATTCGGTAGGCGGGCCCACCGATCTTGACGACCCACATCCCCTTTTCAGGAGAGCCCTTCCGTCGATGGTTCGCGTCGAGTTGCCCGATGCCGCCACTGAACATAATCGGCTTGATCCACTCCCTGCGCTCACCGTTGGGCAGACGTAACCCAAACGAGCGGGTGAAACCCTGGATTACCGGTTCCCCAAACTTGTTTCCATAGTCGGATGCGCCATTGCTGGCTTCGATTTCGATTCTAAGCGGTGAAGCAAGATTACCGGGGTATTTGAAAGCTGGATCTTCCCAGGGAAGAGGGTAGTCAGGAATATTGAGGTTGCCAACACAGTAGGCGACCGTGCCGGCCACAACAAGGGCCCCTCTGCCGGTAGCCTGTACATCCCGGATGCGTCCACCAGTTCCGGTTTCAGCTCCCGGAAACGGTGCCACGCCGGAAGGGAAGTTGTGAGTTTCAGCGGTAAAGATAATGTCGTAATCCGCCTCTGTCTCACGGAACGGAGTCGGTGCCCCGGGACTGCGGGGTGTGATCGTTCGGACTCGGTAACCTTCAATGGCGCTGGAATTGTCTCTAAAAGCAATGGTGCTGTTATTCGGATTGGCTCGCAAGGGATCCTGAAGCATTGCCATTAAATGATTCGGCTTCTCCTCACCGTCGATTACCATTCTCCCTTTGAAAAACCAGTGTCGTGAGTGCTCACTGTTTGACTGAGCAATGTCGAAGCATTCGACATTGGTCGGGTTTCTTCCGATCTCGTTTTTAAAAAGATTTGTGTAATAGTCGAGATCCCAATCGTCGAACGCTAGCCCTGCCTCTGAGTTCAGCTTCTCGAGGGCCGCTCTACCGTCTTCCAATACCGGGACTTCAAAGGGGCTCTCCGGGGTCAGGCCGCTTGCAAAGGAACTGAGTTGCTGATCGTAAGGGGTCTCAGTCATACGGTCATGAAGAAGGGGCAAAAACGACTCGTACTGATGTTGGTCGAGGGCGGAACCGGGCTCTAAACAGTACCTTCTCGAGCGTTCGATGCGGAGGATTTTCGACAGTCCGCAAGACTGGAAGACTGCGACGGCATTAGTGCACCAGGCGGTGTTGAAACTGAGCCGGGGGCCGACTTCGATTACGTCGGGTGCATCCAGGAAAGAGCTCCTTCCGAACTTGCCCGGTTCATAGGTCTCACTGAGAAGCCAGACCAAGAGTTGCATTTCCGCCGGTGTCAGATCAGTAGCAACTTCCACATTGAAGCAGAATTCCGTTTCAATGCCGGTAATGTGGGGACTGATGTCGCGTTGCACACGTGCAAGCAGGTTCTTGCGTTGCTCTTGCGAAAACCCTGGACTTCGAAAGAAATGAATTAGGGGCATAGACACCTCTTTTAACAGATCGGTGCGCTCCGATGAACGGCTGAGTGATCGCCCTGCATTCCCGTTCCGACCGCCGGCTGAGCTGGAAACCGAATTGAAACGACAGTCTACCAATTGGTTCTGATCGATACAGGGCCGCTTGTCAAGTGCTGCTTTTAGTGCGTGGTGCCCAAAAGGGCACCCCGCCCAAATCCGAAGCTCGAAGTTCGAAGTTCGAAACAATATCCAAGCTCGAATATCTAAGGCTTGAAACGGATTCTTGTCCTTGCACTATTAAGAAACAGTCACTTCAAGGTGTTTAGACCTTAGACCTTCGAATTTCGAGCTTCGAGCTTGGCCTGTTCCGGTTTGAGCAACAGAGCCAATGGTTAACGCGAGATCATCGAAGAGCGAATTGTACGGGAACGGCAAGCGCCCGCTCAAGGGCAGTGGATGGGCAGCGTCGAGTTCGACTGTGGGGGGTGTTGGGTCACGTAGTTTGTCACCTCTCTAAACCCTTAGCGATCTTGGCGGGCTTGGCGTGAAGTGCATTTACCTCACGCCAAGAACGCAAAGACGCCAAGCGACGGTTGCCATAGGACCTTCGGCTCTTTGAATTATCCGCACTAGGACCTTTCTGAGGGAAGTAATATGATTAAGAACCTTTATGATTCGTAAGGCCCTGTATTGTCTGATCCTCCTGGTTACCGGCTCGTCCCTCTTTGCACAAGATTTCGAACTCGGAGGCTTTCAAATTCAGGTTCCTTCGCCGGCCTTGGAAGGAGTGACCTTTGAAGCGGAGATCCTGGCTGTAGACGCTTCTGGGAACGTGTTGTCCAGTTATCAGGGTCGCCCGGAAATAGGAGGCCTGCTGCGAAGGACATCGGAAGGTTGGGAGTCGCTTGACCTGCCGTTTGAGGATGGGAAGCTTGTCATCCGAGGAGCGGGTTTCAGAGATTCGGGTGAGGTCCAGGTGGTAGTCACGGATGCGGCTGTGAGTTCCTCTGTCCGCGTCCGGGTGATTCCCGGATTCTTGAGTATCCTACCCCCAATTCTCGCGATTACATTTGCGCTCATTTTCCGGCAGGTTGTGGTATCGCTATTTGCCGGGATCTGGCTCGGTGCAGTGTTTCTCCTGAACTACGAAGTGATTCCCGGTTTCTATCGCGTATTGGATCACTTCCTGGTTGATGCTCTCGTTGATCGAAGCCATGTTCAGATCATTCTCTTCAGTTTCCTTTTTGGCGGCATGGTCGGAATCATCACTCGGAATGGAGGTGCCACCGGGATTGCAAATCTGATTACCCGCTATGCTCGGACTCCGAGGGGCGGGCAGGTCTCCGCATGGCTGATGTCGTTCTTCCTGTTTTTCGACGACTATGCAAACGTCCTGGTCCGTGGGAACTTGATGCGGCCCATAACCGACAGGCTGAAGGTGTCAAGAGAGAAGCTGGCTTTCCTCGTGGATACCGGTGCGGCAACCGTAGCCAGTATTTTCATTATTTCGACGTGGATCGGTTATGAAGTGGGTCTGATCGAGCAGGGCTTGAGGATGATTGGATGGTCGGACAGCGCCTATGCGGTCTTTGTCAAAACGATCCCGTTCCGCTTCTATCCGATTCTCGCCCTGGTGCTGGCGCTGTTAATCGCCTTGTCAGGGCGAGATTTCGGCCCCATGCTTCAAGCTGAGCGGCGGGCCAGGTTCAAGGGAAAAGTTTTTCGCGATGGTGCCGAACGTACCACGGATATGGCTGAGGCGCGTTTGGAAGGAAACAAGGAAGTCACTCCCCGGTGGATCAATGGCCTTCTTCCGGTTGTCACAATCCTGGCTGTGGGTCTCTTTGGGCTCTTCAAAACTGGTACAGAAGCGCTTTTGGCCGAGGGTGTTTCTGGTTACGGGGTAGGCGAGATTATGAGCAGCGCCGATTCCTACATGGCACTATTGTGGGCCTCGCTTTCGGGGTGTGCTGTGGCGATGGCGTTAAGCGTTGGACAACGCGCGTTGAGCCTGTCTCGGACTATGGAAGCCTGGATCCAGGGCATGAAATCGATGTTCATGGCTATGATTATCCTGGTGCTGGCCTGGCCATTGGGGGCAGTAACCGAGGAACTGCACACCGCAGATTACCTGGTTCAGATCCTCCGAGGCGTCCTGTCGCCGTATTGGCTACCTGCGCTAACCTTCATCATTGCTGCTCTGGTTGCGTTTTCTACGGGCACAAGCTGGGCGACCATGGCGATCATGATGCCGCTGGTCATACCCCTTGCGCACACGCTTGGGACGGATATGCAGTTGGACCCTTTCCAACTGGAGAATGTGCTGCTTGGAGTGATCAGCTCTGTCTTGGCGGGTGCCGTTTTTGGGGACCACTGCTCACCCATTTCCGACACCACCATCCTGAGTTCGATGTCCTCAGGCTGCGACCATATTGATCATGTCCGCACTCAGTTGCCTTATGCACTCCTGGCAGCTTTTGTAGGGATCCTGCTCGGGGACATCCCGTCTGCTTATGGACTGTCGCCCTGGATCTCAATTGTTCTCGGTACAGCCGCGCTCGCAGGAGCCCTGTTCTTCTTTGGGAAGAGAGTTGACGCTGTTGACGCCGAGACGTAGGAATAATCCAAACCACCAAGGCAAACCCTTCTGGGCAACAGCCCAAGCTCGAAGCTCGAAATTCGAAACAAATCTCAAGCTCGAATATCTAATGACTGAAACAGGCTCTCGCTGATTAAGCTATTTAGAAACAGTCATTTTAAGTCGTTTAGACCTTAGACCTTTTCATTTCGAGCTTCGGATTTCGAGCTTCGAGCTTGGCTTGGTGCCTTGGTGGTGAGTCTTTCAACTCTTGGGCTCAATCGAAGAGCCGGCTTTGATGGTATCCAGACCGCGTGATTGAGGGCCTGCCTCGACTCGATTCAGACGGATGGCAAAGAACAGGCCCATTATTCCGAGGCTGGAGAATAGCCACATTCCCAGAGCATATCCTCCCGGGTTATCGGTGCCGGCGTGAGCATAATCATTAGCCCAACCGATGAGAAAGTTGAAAAGGGTCAGACCAATGTTCTGAACCATTGTCATCAGTCCGTACGCGGTGCCCAGTCGTGACTCATGCACAACGTAGGCGACTGACGGCCACATCACAGCAGGGATCAACGAGAAAGCGATTCCCATCATCGACATGGGCAGGTAAAGAGTCGTATCGGTATACGCCATGATGAGATAAACCGGGAGCATCAGCACCGAGCCGAAGATCATCAAATGAGAGCGTTTTCCGATGCGGTCGGCCAGGATGCCGAAGAGAGGGGTGCAGATCATAGCGAACAGGGTGAGCATACTGGAGAGGAATCCACCCAGTTCGCGAGTAGTACCATGGGCTTCCATAAAGAACTTAACCGCGAAGGTCTGGAAGGGAAAGATTCCCGAATAGAAGGTGGCGCAAAGTCCGACGATCAACCAGTAGGAAAGACCAAATCGGAAGATGTCGGAGAAGACAACTTTCTCCGGTTCGTCTGCTTTCCCCAGCCGGTAACGCCTCTGCGCACTGCGCTCCAGCATCCAGTAGATTCCGGCACCGATCAGGCAGGTCAAGCCGATCATGACTGCGATCCAGAGCGGCTTCTGCCAGTCCTCGTAAAAAGACCGTGCCCAGGTTGGCGAGTTCAAGGCCGCAAAGGAGCCGAGTCGGGCGATCGTCAGGTTGAGCCCGAAGGCAAAACTCAACTCCTTGCCGCGAAACCACTTGGCCAAAGTAGTGGTAACCGCCACTATCATTGATTCAGCCCCAAGCCCGAACACGAGGCGCCCAGCTGCCATGGTCCACAGCGTGCCGTCCAATGCCGTTATGACCGCACCCACGACACAGAGGACTGCGAAAATCAGGGTTGAACGACGAGTCCCGATCCGATCGATGATGATTCCGCCAATCAGTACCATGAAGATGTTCGGTAGGCTGTAGATGCCGTTCAGCAACCCGATGTCTGAATCTGCAAAACCCAACTGGCTTTTCAGAATGTCTGCCAGCGGACTGATGCTGTCATAGATGTAGTAGTTCCCAAACATCGCCAGGCTGACGAAAAAGAGGATTGTCCAGCGAAGTACGGCAGGTGGTTCGGTTCTCGTCAGGGGAGGGGTTGAAATTTCCGTGTGATTCATGCGGTTTTTACTTTAGAACATTCACGGGTTATTGGATACCGGGGTCCCAAAACCCCTGGGTCAATGCCGGAGTTGGCTGG
>JAUVSF010000096.1 GCA_030597245.1 Acidobacteriota bacterium | reverse complement strand
TCTAAACCACCCTTAGCCCTTCTGCGCCAAGAAACACTCTCCGACCAAAGCTGAGCACTGGAAACGCCCCATCTTGGGTTGATTGAACTGAACCCGGACACCATCCACCGCCACCAATCGAGAATCAACCTGTCCCTTTTGTCCCTTTTCCCTTTTGTGCCTTTTGTTCAAAAATCCATCGGGCAGTTGCTGTCTCTGTTGCACATCCTGGACTGTGATGTCGATTTAATTGTACGAACTCGAAAGAGCGCCTGAAGGGCGGCCGAGCGTGTGACTTCTCGCGGGAGGAGACGGCGTGAAGCGGATCGACATAGCGCCGCTGCTCAGCTCAACTGTTGGGCCTACCGGGTGGCTAGGTGGGGTAGAATGGAAGCATGCCAATCATCTCTACGTTCTTTGGGATCGTGATTCGCATGTTTTACAAGGAACATGAACCTGCCCATTTCCATGCCGAGTACCAGGGTCAACAGGGCAAGTTCGATCTGCACGGCGAGGTGATCGTGGGTAACATCCGCTCCAAGACAGCCCTTCGTCTTATCAAGGATTGGACGTCGGCCCATCATGACGAACTTCTGGCCAACTGGGAGAACATGAAGGCCGGCCGTCCCATGGAGAGGATTGCGCCACTGGACTGAGGAGCTATCATGAACTTCCTTCCATGCGTCATACACGCTGAGTACCGTAGTGAGTACCGCATCCACCTCACTTTCAACGACAACACGGAGAAGACCATCGATTTTTGGGATTGGCTGGATGGTTCCGTGTTTGAGCCTCTGAAAGATCCGCACTACTTTCAACGGTTTTTTGTTGATGGCGGTACGGTAGTATGGCCCAACGGTGCTGACGTGGCACCTGAAACACTGTACGAGCAAGAGGGCGTTGTCGAGTAGGTCTAACCTTTTCGCTGAACCTGGCGGCATGGCCTGTTAACGTGGGTGTTCGCGCACGGCCCGCACCAGGTTGTGCTGGAGGTAGATCTGAATGAAACCAACAAGCAGACAGTGCGCTCGTTCGCGGATGCTGGTAATCGAAATGACTTGGAAGCCTTCGATACTCTTCTCGCCTCCCGAATCCGAGTAGCGGTACATTGCACCCTGACACGGTCTTGGAGCCGGCGCGGTGGGGTGAAGTGAGCATACGAACCTGGTCGGTGCGCAGCTCAGGCGCTGACCGTTCGGACAAGAAGAGAACCACGGACAAGGTATATAAATGCGAATATTTTTGATAGGCGTCAGTTGCGTCGGAACAACGACGATCGGAAAGAAATTGGGGGCGCTTTTGGGTGTCAGGTTCTTCGATCTGGATGAGGAGATCGAGAGCTTCTTCGAGACCAGCATTGAGCGACTCCAGCACAGATTCCTTACAATGCACTCTTTCAGCATGGAAGCTGCAAAGGCTCTGGTGCATTTGCTGAACCGTCCAGAGAGCCGGGACTGCGTGATAGCTTTACCGCCGAGGGGCTTGATGGGAGGATACCTGCGGGCAATAAAGAAAGCCAATGAAATCACTGTGGTGGTTACCGACAAGCCGGAAAACATCCTGGAGAGGATCAGATTCTACGATATAGACTCCCGCCCGATCGAGAAGAAGCTGACCCCCAAGGAGAAGAAATTGTATTTGAGAGAGATTAAGAAGGACATTACCTATTTCCGCAAGAGTTACGAGCGGGCCAACCTGAAGGTTGACATTTCCGACCTGGACCCGGATCAAGCGGCTCGTAAAGTCAAAGAGGCTGTCGAGGAACTCGACGGAAAGGTAAGGCAACAGGCGAAGTCCGAATCAACGGGATGGAGTTGACAGGAACAAGCAGGCGGTCTTACGTAAAGTTCATAGGTTCTCATAGTTTAGGGCCTGCAGCTCATCCCGGGGCGTTCGGCTCGCAAATGAAAGAAGTAAGGACAAATGAAGGCACATACATTCAAAGTATCACTGTTTTACTCAAAACGAATTTACAGACGGATCGCATGCCTTGGCAGCCAATCCCTTGATGATCTGCATTGGGCAATATTCTTCGCATTTGACAGGGAGGATGAACATTTGTATTCATTCTATTTTCCGCCAAAGCCTACCAAAAGCATGAGAGCAATAACGAGTTCCTTACAATACTCGCATCCAATGGCAACGGGCGGGATGATGTACGATGAAGAGCACGATGCCACTGATGCCACTATTGAGTCATTGGGCTTAGTGGAGAAACAGAAATTCTATTACCTATTTGATTATGGTGATGAATGGTGGCATGAAGTTACTTATGAAGGCATCGAAGACTGTACAAGAAAACAGTATCCAGCAGTTCTCTTGAAAAAAGGTGATTCTCCAGAACAATATCCAGATTCTGACGAATACGAATAGACATTAAGAGCTTAACGAGGCAAATGCACTCGGATGTCACCGCCCGTCTCTGGCCGCAACGGGCGCGACCAAACCGGGACAATTCATGGACTCACCACCAAGAACGCCAAGAAGAAAGGGTTTACCTTAAACAGACCCCCGCAGGTCGATTAGCAGTCAAAACTTGCTGGTGTCCCTGAGGGATTCATAAGAGGCAATCGCGCTGTGAGGAAACGCAGTAGCGGTGCGGGTTGCAGCGGGCGGGGAAAGAAGTTTACCCCAGGAAATAGCCGTAAGTTGTTGAAAAACGGTTGTAAGGGGGAGGCGCCAGGTCGAATTCACCCCGAACTCGACAGAAACGCACAGATTCAGCCGCCCAGGTATCCTAAGGAGGGCGGATCTGCGGGAATCATGTCGTCCCGCAAGGCGGGACTCTGGATGCGCAACGGGGAGCCAGGCACACCAGGCGTCCGGCATCTGGCATCCACCTTCGCTCTTCGAGCTATGGAGGACCTATGTCTTGACCACACCCACGAAGGATTCCTGGTTAGAAGCAACTCGGCTGAAGCCGGCACACGGAAGCATCACATTCTTAGTGTTTTCGTGATTTCGTGGTCAATCTCAACAAGCTCCCCTCGCCGTTCATCGCTCGACATCCGCCTTCGCTCTCCGAGCTACGGCGCGACACGTCCGGCATCTACTCCGATGGTCTTACCCGTTGGAGTGATCTTGTCAAGCTGGATGGACCTGGTACCCGGTACTTCAACGGACTCAGAAATGTCTACAGCGCGAATGCCTCCATAACAACTACTCTTGATTCCTTGGTGCTCTTGGTGTTTTGAATTATTCGGCTCAAGTTGGAAGTCTTCTCAAACGAGTTCCTCGACGGCTTTGTAAAGGCGTTTGTTGAAAGCCTCTACACTCTCTCCTGCTTCCGGATGGATTGACTTCCCGAAACGTACTTTGATTGGGCGAAGGCGGAATTCACCTGAACCCCGGCGCCAGACCTCATATGATCCCTGGATGCCGACCGGCACAACGGGAACGTTCAGTTCGGTTGACAGGATAGCGGGACCTTTTCTGAATGTTTTGAGGCTGCCGTCGATAGATCGCTCTCCTTCGGGGAAAACACACAGTACCAGATCCTTCTGTAATCCCTCCGCTGCCAAGCGGAGCGCTTGCCTCAGATTCCGATCCGAATCAACCGGAACTGTCTTGACCAGTTGTCCCAGGTAACCGGCAATCCCAGTACTGAAGTAGTCCGCATAACCCAGCGCGAAGAATCTCTTGACGACTCTGGGCGGCAAGAGTGCAGCTACAACAAATGCATCAACGTAACTGAGATGATTGGGACACAGCATAAACGGATAGTCCCAAGGAAGGTTCACCATCCCCTCGCCTTTCAGTCGAAAAAGCAGCTTGCACAGAATGAATGTCACTTTCGTAGTAAGCACAAACAGGAACTCGACAAAAGACCTTCTCCTCAACCTTTCCCAGACTTTGGCTTTGTCCTCGGCGTTGAGCGGCTCTTCAAGGATTTCTCTCCAGGATTTTTTCTGGGTGCCGGTAGCGGAACCAGGAGATTCAAGGGCTGTGGTCACTAGATCGAAAACATCCTGCAGAGTGAAGAGCTCCATCGCCTGGTTGTCTGAAATGTCTACCTGATAACGCTCCTGCAAGTTGGAAATGAATTCGACTCTCTCCAGCGAGTCCAAACCGATGTCAAGCTCAAGATTCATGTTGGGCCGCAGATCTTCAAGCTGCTTAATGGCCTTCAGCTGTTCCACCAACTCGGCCTCCAATGCCGATGAGGGCTGCCATTCCTCCTCATCGTCAGGTTTCTTCCTGGCGACTCCCTCCCGTAGTTCACGTTCAAGCTCGAATCGCTTGATCTTTCGCGTCGTGGTCCGGGGGAGCGGCTCTTGCCGGATTTCGAGGCTGTGAACCCGTTTGTGCGAGGGCAGTTGCTGAGACAGGTTCTCCATCAGGTAGCGGATCATGTCGTAGGCATTCACAACCTGCTGACTTTTCAAGTAGTCGAAATCGGGGACAACAACGGCGTGAAGGCTTTCCTGTCCGGTCGAGGCGCCGCTGTCCTCAACTCCGACGACACACAGTTCTTTGATAAAGGGACAATTCATCAGGTAGAAGTCCTCAATCTCCTCCGGATAGATGTTCTTACCCGAGCTGAGCACAATGACGTCTTTCATGCGACCTGTGATGTAGAGATCGCCCTCGTCTGAAATGTAGCCAAGATCTCCGGTGTGCAGCCACCTGTCTTTGTCGATCGCTTCGTTGGTGGCTTCCGGGTTCTTGTAGTAGCCCTGCATCACACCCTCACCACGGATCAGAACTTCACCGATGCCTTCTTCGTTGGGATTCGCAATCTCAAGTTTGACATGAGGAAGTGGTTTTCCCACCGAGCCCAGGCCTTCGGAATTCGGTGACGCGATTGTGGCGACAGAAGCTGTTTCTGTCAGCCCATACGCCTGGATGATATGGAAGCCCAAGTCACGCAGGGATTCCGCTATTTCAAAATCGAAGCGGGCTCCACCCACCGCAAACAGGCGAAACCGGGAACCGAACTGAGAATGGACCTTCGAAAAGAATCTCTTTCCTGGATTAAGCTTTAATCTCGAATTGCAGAACCGTGAGATTCGGTAAAGCCGTTTGAAGATAAGACGCAAAAGAGGTTTCTGTCGCTCAACTTCCTGCAGAATGCGCCGCTGGAGAACGTAGTAGAACTGAGGAACACAGACAAAGATCGTTATCCCTTCTTCCCGAAAGGTCATGAGGATTCTTTGGGGATCCAGAACATCCAGAAAAGTCACTCGGCAACCCGCGTACAGGGGCACCATGAAGTTAACGACCAGTGCCAGAATGTGGTAAAGAGGCAACACGCTCAGAAAGTTGTCACTGTGCGTAACCTTGATCACATTGAGTGACTCAACAATGGTTCTGTGCAGGCTCTGCCCCGTTAAGGCCACGCCTTTCGGGTCGCCCGTGGTCCCGCTGGTGTACATAATGATGTGAGTCCCATCAAGGTCCCTCGACACGAGAGGAAGCGGGATCTTTTTTTCATCACTTTCTGCCAGAACTGAATTCCACTCAGGGTAGACTCCTTTGCTGTCCCCAAGCATGAGAACGGGAATTGCCTCGCTGCTAAGTTCCTGGATTCGCTCCAGAACGGGGCCGAGGTTCTCGGTACAGAACAGGAAAGTACATTCGGAATGGTTTACCAGTTTCGCCAGCGTCTCAGGTGTGTGAAGTGCGTCCAGCGGAACCATGATTGCACCGGCACTCTGCGCCGCGAGAAAAGCCACACACCATCGGGAGTGATTCCCCATCAGGATCCCCACCTTGTCGCCTAGGTGCACTCCCTGCTTCTGAAGGTAACGACTCAGGATTCGGATTTCTCGGTCAACTTGAGAGTAGGAGTAAGTCTCGGCACCTTGCGAGGTAAGGTTTCGGAATGCAATATGGTCGCTGTTCCTGTTGACGTTCTTCTTGAAGCGCTCGAAAAAGTCTAGCGTCATCGCTCTTAATCCAGAATGCTGATCATATTGTTGTTACATCGGACAGGGTATACGGTTCGGCGGTATTATAGCTGGATGCTCGTAGCGGATATAGCCGGACCTGTCAAAGATTGCTTGCCGTAATGGAGATATTCGTTATGCGGGGTTTGTGGCTTTCCAATCAGCGGTTGACATTTAGAGATGATTTGGAGCTCCCTCGAACCACTGAGGATGAAGCGCTGATTCGGGTGCGGATGGCTGGGATCTGTCGTACGGATTTGGAGCTTTCGAGAGGCTACTACCCTTTCAACGGGATCCTGGGTCACGAGTTTGTTGGTGAGATCGTTGAGTCGCCGGGGGGACATTTCGAGAGAGGGGACCGTGTCGTCGGGGAAATCAATGCGTCGTGTGGGGACTGTTATTTCTGTACCAAAGGACTGAGGACGCACTGCACGAAGAGAACGGTCCTGGGGATTGTGGGCCGAAACGGCGCTTTTGCTGAGTTCCTCACACTTCCAGTCGAGAACCTTGTCAAAGTGCCCACTTCGATCCCGGATGAGGCTGCTGTGTTCGTAGAACCGATAGCAGCTGCGGTGCAGATTCTGGAACAGTTGCAGATCACCCCCTCGTATCGTGTTCTGCTGATTGGAGCCGGCAAACTAGGTCAACTGGTGGCCCAAGTCTTGTTCTCGGCGAACCTTGACCTAACCGTTGTTGCTCGCTACCCCCTCCAGCGGGAACTGTTGGAACAGATCGGAATCAGATGGATTGATGAGAAGCAGTTAACAGCCGGCGAAATGGATCTGGTCGTTGAGGCGACAGGCTCAGTAGCGGGGCTCGAGCTGGCTCTTTCGGCGGTCAGGCCCAGGGGAAGAATTGTCCTGAAAAGCACCTACCAGGGGCAGGCTTCGCTGGATTTCTCTCGCATCGTCGTCGATGAAATCAGTCTCATCGGATCTCGTTGTGGACCGTTCGGCCCGGCGCTACGCCTTCTGGAAGAGAGAGCAATTAACCCGAGGCCGCTGATAAGTTACCGCTATCCATTCGACCAAGCGCCGGAGGGATTTGGAAAGGCCTCGGAGAGTGGTGTTCTGAAAGTCATCTACGAGATGGGAGGGTAATATCTCTCAACCCGGGAGAATCTAAAGGTCCACCAAGGCAAGAACACCAAGTCCCAAGACTCAAGGGTCTGTTGCCCAATCCAACAACCCAAGCTCGAAGCTCGAAATCCGAAGCTCGAAACAAACTCGAAATTAGAAGGTCTAAGGTCTAAACGCCTTGAAGTGACTGTTTCTAAATAGCTTATAAGCGACAGCCTGTTTCAGTCATTAAATATTCGAGCTTGAGATTTGTTTCGAATTTCGAGCTTCGAGATTCGGATTTGGGCGGGGTGTCCTTTTGGGCAACACGCCCTCAAGACTCAAGACCCAAGACCCAAGACTCAAGACCATTCCCTCACTTGTACGAATCGACAAAATAGTCGTAGGTATCCAGGTACGGGTAGATTTGGTCCAGCGCATCCTCGAGGTTCTTTCTCACGTACCAATTAACTTTCCTTTTTGGCACGCGTCTATTAGTTTTAGAAGGTGAGATAATTCCGTAAAGGGGGGAACCCAGGAGGCCAGGGGGATGAAGTTGCCTGTTTCGGTATTCCTATCTCTGTTCTTGGTTTCGGCGACAGCTGACGAGCCAGTCACTTCAGGATTCACGGTCACAAGAGGAAAGTTCGAAAAGACACTAACCTTTTCCGGCGAGTTGCTGGCTGTGGAGAACGTGACCGTTTCCGTTCCTCGCACGTGGCGTGCGCCGAACCCGATGATAACCTACCTGGCTTCTGAAGGATCCTTTGCGGAACCAGGGGACATCCTGGTCGAGTTTGACTCTTCCCAATTGGAAACTCGGCGGCTTGACCTTGAACAGCAACGGGAAGACGCCCGAATCAAGATCGCGCAGAAGGACGCGGAGCTTGAGACACAGCGCCAGGACCTACTTCTGGCACTCGCTACCGCCAGGAAGACTCTAAAAGTGGCCCAGCTCTATGTCGACATTGAGCCTGAGCTGATTCCTCGGGCTGATGCTGAGAAATACGAATTTGACCAGAAGAATTCAACGATTGAGCTTGAAAAAGCACAGGAGAAGCTGGCGACCCTGGCGAAGACTCGAGCCGCTGAGATGGAGGTCGTCAACCTGGAATTCAATCGGGCCGACATCAGGTTGAAGAGGGCAGTCTCTGAGATCAACAAGATGACGGTTCGTGCGCCCATGCCTGGGATGGTGATCTATGCGGAAAACCTGACGCGAGGAGGCAAAGTTCAGGTGGGTGACGCGCTCTGGCATGGAACTCCGGTGATGCAACTTCCGAATATGGATAGGCTCAGAGTGCAAACTTATGTTTACGACTCCGACTTTCCTTTACTGAATGGGGGAGAATCAGCGGAAGTCGTACTCGACGCAGTCCCTGATCGGCTCTTCACTGGACGGGTAGCTGCGATGCCGGAAATTGCGAAGTCGCGGACCTTCCGCTCGCAGTTGAAGGCCTTCCGTGTCGATGTTCTGCTCGACACGGTGGATTTGGACGTTATGAAACCCGGCATGACTGCGAGGGTGAGGGTTCCCACGGTCACTGGTGAGGGGTTCGTGGTCCCGAGGGCAGCAGTCTTCTTCGATCCTACGGGCCAGAGTCGAGTCTTGAAAGCAGGCGGGACGCCAACCTGGATCGATGTTACCTTGATCGACGCCAATGAGACCCACGTTCTTGTCGAAGGTGAGCTCACTGAGGGTGAGGAACTGCTTGATCCTAAGACCAGCTTTGGTCGAATATCGACCGAATTCCCCGACGAGACGATCACCGTAGAGCGCCAGGACCTGAAGTTCTCGATCACGGGAAGCGGTACTCTCGCAGCAGAGAGAGACGTGGCGATTGGGCCACCACCGGTGCACCGGATTTGGCGGTTCAAGATCAATGCGCTGGCACCGGAAGGTACGGATGTAGAACCCGGGGACTTGCTGGTTTCATTCGATCCTTCCGAGGTGCAGAAGAGACTGCGTGAGGACCAGGCCAATCTGGAGAAAGTTGAAGAGGAGCTGACGAAGACCGAGGCCTCGGAAGGGCTAAAACTCAAAGACCTGGAATTGCAGTTGGAGGATGCTCGGTTTCGGGAAGAAAAGGCGCGCAATAAGCTAATTCAGGCTCGTGAATTCGAGTCAAACCTGCAGGTCATGGAAGCGCAGTATGAGGCAGAGCTAACGAAGACCCGAGTTGGAATCTTGGAAAAGAAGTTGGTCTCGGTCGAAAGGGACAGCGAACTTCAACTGCGGATCTTGAAGGACAAGCAAAAGCTTCGTCAACGCAGAATCCAATCGAACGAGGAAGCCATCGAGGCTCTGACGGTGGAAGCGGAGATCTCAGGGGTAGTCATTTACAAAACTGACTGGAGAAATGAGAAGGCCAGGGTTGGCAGCGAGGTCTTTCGGATGCAGCAGATATTGTCGCTTCCTGACTTGGATACCCTGGTCATTCACGGCCAGGTGGCTGAGGTTGATGCCGGAAAACTGAAGTTGGGACAGAAGGTCGAAGTCAGCCTTGATGCCCTCCCCGATCAGGTTTTGGACGGAACCGTCAAGCAGGTTGATACCATCTTCAAGCCCGCTTCTTTTGATCGCCCTGTGAAGATGCTGCAGTTTACAGTTGAACTGGATGATTTGGATAAACAGACGATGCTCCCGGGTATGGTAGCGAAGTTGCAAGTCTTAACTGAGCGGTTTAAAGATGTGCTCGCGATCCCGCTGGCTCTGGTTCACGTCGAAGGTGGTGAATCGTTTGTTTGGGTTAAGACGGAATCCGGGCTGGCGAAAAGGCGAGTCAGCGTTGGCAAGAACAACGGGGTGGTTGCAGTCATCGAGGATGGCCTTGACGAGGGCGACCAGGTGGCCAGCCTGCCATTGGGGGGTGACCTATGAAGAGGTTCTTGGCCGGCACACTCGTGGTCGCTCTGGTTTCAGTGGGGGTGTACGCTTTCTGGGATCCGATCAGCAGGAGGGTGGCTAACATCCTGTTGCCAGTTGAGGAAAGGTCTGTTCCACTGATCACGCTGAAGAAGGAGCACCACCGGCTCATAGTCCCGACCGAGGGAGAGTTGGCTGGGCTCGAGACAGTTACTGTCTCTACCCCCAGGGTTAGATCAGGAGGACTTAAGATCAGCTGGATGGTCGAGGAAGGGCTGATTGTTCAGGCTGGGCAGGTTGTCGTCCGATTCGACGAGTCGGATGCTCAATTGAGTCTGGAGGAGAACCAGAATCAGTTCGACACATTCGTTTATCGGATACAGCAGAATGAATATAATTCCGAAGGCGAAATGTTGTCGCTGGAGATGGACCAAGCGGCTGCCGACAACGAGTTAATGTACGCGCGTGGTCAGATCAGAAAGGATGAGGACATCTTCTCTCGATGGGAGATACAGGAATCCTTGATGAGTGCTGCACTCGCTGAGTTCAAGAAGGACAACTTGAAAACAAAAGTGGAGTTGCAGGGCGGTCTCTCCAGCTCAGATCTGAAGATCCTGGGCATTGACAAGTCCAAGGTCGAAGCTGAAATTGAACTCGCCAATGAAAGGCTTTCATCCTTAAGTGTCACAGCTCCCATCGAAGGTGTCCTGATTTACGAACGATTTCGAAGGGAACCCCT
Source organism: Acidobacteriota bacterium (assembly GCA_030597245.1). Taxonomy (GTDB): domain Bacteria; phylum Acidobacteriota; class UBA6911; order RPQK01; family JAPXNP01; genus JAUWTT01. The sequence goes on along the minus strand of JAUVSF010000096.1, from coordinate 1,884 downwards.
TGAAGTCGGTGCTGAAGTTTGGCCCGGGCAGCCCTTGGCCAAGGTTGCCAGAATGAACCAGTTTCGAGGGATCATCCAGGTCCCTGAGAAGAACATCACAGGTCTGGAAAGCGGAAGTTCTGCAGAAGTGCGACTGACGGCCTTCCCTGAGATCGCTTTGACTGGGAAAGTCAGCCAGATCGCCAGGGTCGCTGAACAGCGAGACAGGGAAGACCCGAGGAAGTATTTCGAGTGTGACCTTCTGCTCGATGTCCCTGTAGATCTCATTGCAGACCTCAAGCCAGGCATGAAGTTCCGAGCAGAGATCGTCACTGGTGATTGGGAGGAAGCTTTTCTGCTTCCCAAGAGTGCTGTCTTTCGAAGGGACGGCACATGGTTCGTTTTTGTGAAAAGTGGAGAAGAGTACATAGAGAGAGAAGTGCAGGTGCTTGCCGGCGACCATGGTTTCTACCTTTTGGAGGGATTGGAAGAGGGAAAACAGATTTGTCTGCAACACCCTTTTGAGGACCAGAAACTGGTGCTGCCCGACTTCAACGCCCCTCCAGCTGCGGTGAGGCAGCAACGGTTTGTGATGATTGGATAGGACGCGTCATATTGGTGCTGTTCGTCATCAAGGGTTCAGCTAATGCCCATCTTTGAATCAGTCAAAATGGCTCTATTGAATCTCGGCCGGCACAAGCTCCGTACTTCGCTCACTATGCTCGGCATGATTTTCGGTGTTGCGGCGGTACTGTCCATGCTCTCCATCGGCGCCGGAGCCGAGCAGGAGGCACTGACGGTGATTCGGAAAATGGGCCTTCGGAATATCATTGTTAAGGCAAAAGAGTTCGAACACGAAGAGCTGCGGATCCTGCGGCAGGACAGCTTTGGGGTCTCGCTTCGTGATGTTGAGTCTCTCCAGAAAGCGCTCGGGATGGAGACGCTTGTTGTGGGGAAGAAGCGGCTCAAGGCCTACCAGATTGCGTCGAGTCTCGGAAAATCGGACTCCAGTGTGATTGGCGTGTTCTCGACGTTCCCCCGGGTGTCGTCTCACGAGCTCGTCGAAGGAGCATTCTTCCTCCCTGTTGACGAAGTTCGGGCCCACCAGGTCTGTATTCTCGGTACAACTGCTAAACGGAAACTCTTTGGTCTGAACAAGGCGCTCGGCCGGCAGATTAAGATCAATGAAGAGTGGTTTACCGTTATAGGTGTTATGGCTGATCAGCAAATCAAAGGGGATGAATTCGAGGGAGTGAAGTTGGATAACCCAAACAATGATATCTACATTCCCCTGGACACGCTCCTGAGGAAGTTCGAACAGGATCCCGTGGCGAATCAATTGGACGAAATCATTATCCAGGTTCCTCTCGGAAGCAGCCTGACGGAAAAGGCGGCCCTCATCTCCGGAATGATGGCCAGTATGCACAATAACATGGATGACTTTTCCCTGGTGGTGCCGGAGCGCCTCCTGGAACAAAGCCGGAAAACTCAGCAGATCTTCAACATTGTCATGGGGGCGATCGCTTCGATATCACTCGTTGTTGGTGGCATCGGGATCATGAACATCATGCTGGCTTCAGTACTGGAAAGAACGAGCGAAATCGGTTTGCGACGAGCTCTGGGTGCCAGGAGACGGGACATAAGCCGGCAGTTCATCCTTGAAGCCGTGACCATCAGTGTCAGTGGAGCTCTGCTGGGGATTGGCTTTGGCTTCGGTATTTCCGGGCTTGTTTCTGCTTACTCGGGTTGGCCCACAATCGTCACTCCGATTTCCGTTATCTTGGGCGTTGGGGTCTCCGTGTCGGTGGGACTTATCTTCGGGATTTTCCCGGCTCGCAAAGCGGCCACCGTCTCGCCGATCGAAGCCCTTCGGTACGAGTAGTGGTTGAGGCCTGGGGCTGGGGA
>JAUVSF010000370.1 GCA_030597245.1 Acidobacteriota bacterium | reverse complement strand
GCCAGGCGAACACGAGAAGTAAAACGCCCTTTTCCCTGGAGGGCGTCTATCAATACGTCACTGTCCGCTACAATCACCGCCAACTCTCCCGAACTGCTTTGATAGATTGCCGCATTTCTTTGGCAGACTTCTTCTCAAGGGTGCCCAGCACAGAAAGGGCTCCTTGTATCTTATGCCGCCGATCTTCCTCTCGTCGGAAATATAACTCCAGCGCTTCCTGTACCACACTCGAGAAGCCCTTCTCTCCTCTCCTGGCAGCCAACTCAAGGAGTTTTGCCCGCTGTTTGTCCGGAATCTCTACCGTAGTTCGCATAATGTTATTTCAACATGCATATGCATGTATTCGGAGTTAAGAATGTACGAATGCTGCATCCACTTGATGTGCTGGTGTTTCAGTGGTTCGGCTCGGCGTAGAATTCCACCACTTCCCTGAAGCCATCGGTCATCTGGAACTCACCATTGACATCAACAACGAAAGCTTCGACACCAGAGATGGCTTCAATGAGAGGGAGCCCCTTTTCGTGGCCGAGGACGAACACTACAGTTGCCAGGACATCCGCTTCCTCGGCTGTTTCAGCAACAATGGTCACGGCCTGGCACTTGTCGGCGGGGTAGCCGGTTCTTGGGTCCACTATATGATGGTATCGGATTCCATCCACGATTCTGAAGCGCTCATAGTCACCCGAAGTAACCACCGAGCCGTCGGAGAGGCGGACCTTAGCGAGCAATTCGTCGCGGGCGCCTCTCGGATCGCGAATTCCTATTGACCAGAGGCGGGATCCGCGTGTACCGCCAGCCAGAATGTCACCTCCCCCATTGACCAGGAAGTCGCGAAATCCATACTCCTCCAGGATAGCCGCGGCTCTGTCTATAGCGTAGCCCTTTGCGATTCCGCCAAGCCCGATGGCAAAGCCCTTCGGCAAGCTGACGTGTTGACCCTCGATCAGAATCTGCCGGTAATCGACAAACTGAAGTGCTTCGGTAACTGCGGCCTGAGTCGGTACCTCAAAGGGGCCGTTGAAGTGCCACAGATCTTCCATTCCTTTCCAAGTGATGTCAAAAGCCCCGGATGTCAACTCCCCAAAATGGATTCCTCTCGATATGATTGCTACCAGCTCGGTGGGAACCTCTGTCGGCTCTTGACCGGCTGCGAAATTGATGGCGCTGAGCGGAGAGTCGTCCTTCCAGTCGCTCATCAGTGCATCAATCCGATGAAGCTCCTGGAATGCCTGCTCAATGGCCTGTTGGGCCCGGGCGACATCCGGGTCGGTCTTTGCGACCACCTGAATCCCCCAGAGCGTCCCCATCAATTCCCGTTCCATCTTGACGACCTGGGCAGGTTCTTGATCGACGGACTGTGAAAGGTAGCGGATCGTCAGGGCGATCCCAACCAGGATCAGGATGACCAGGATCGGCCTGAACAGCGGACTTCCTATCAGCGTGGGTGTCGTCTTCATGGGGTCGGGCTAACGTTTGACTGTGTATTGAGCAGCGACCTCATCACTGTCGGCATAGCCATATCGAACGGCCTTCACTCGTAATGTCGAAGTGGATTCGATCTCAATTGGTCCTGAATAGAGAAGCCAGTGAGGTTTCTCGCTGGTATCAAAGGTATAGGCGAGAGAGGCGCCTTGCGTCGGGCACGCGACGCTAACTTCGATTGTCGAGTCAGATTCACCACCGTACGGGTTGAGGATCGGCTTGTCGGTGACGGGCTGAACATGACCAGGCCACATCTCCTCGACCATTTCCGCTTCGGGCACCTGTCCCAGGTCGCCGATCTCAGTCATCCAATGATCGAGTGCGCCCCGAAGGCGCTCGGCAACATCTTGTCGGCTGGGTTCGTCGATCAAGTTGACGATTTCGTATGGATCCGTTTCGGTGTCGTAGAGTTCCTCGGGAAACCGGCTCTTCTGCGTCCAGAGCAGTTGAGGACCTTCGAGTCCGCCTGAAGCATCCAGCCGTAGAATTTCCTGCATCGTAACTCCCCGATTCCGATACGGGACAGGCAGTATATACGGCGTATCCGGGAAGAAGTTACGGATGTACTTGAAGCGCGTATCGCGTACCGCCCGGACTTGATCGTATACGTCGTCGATGCGGTCTCTGGCTGCGAATATGTATTCTCGCGTTGGGCCTGCCTGAGGTCCCAGGAAGGCACGCCCCTGCATGTGTTCAGGCACCTCGAGGCCTGCTATCGAGAGCACCGTGGGTGCCAGGTCAACGAAACTGACGAGTTGATCGTCCACGCTGCCGGGGGTGACTTGTCCAGGCCAACGAACAATGAGCGGCACCTTTATCCCGGAATCGTAGACCCAGCGCTTGGCACGGGGCAATCCATCCCCGTGATCGCTCCAAAAGAAGACCACGGTTTCCTCGGCGAGACCATCTTCTTCGAGCTGGTCCAGTACCTCGCCGATTTGCTGATCGACGCGTGCGATGTTGTCGTAGTGGCGAGCCAGGTCCTCACGAACGGCCGGCGTATCTGGATAGTAGGGTGGAACAAGAAGTGTCTGTGGATCGGTTGCCAATTCCTGATTCTCTTTGGGCCAGACTTGGCTCTCGTGAGTTGTTGTAAAGTTGAAGATAGCAAAGAAAGGTTGCTCGGGTTCACGACCGCGCCAATGGGCCTTCCGGCTCGACTCATCCCAGGCAGTTAAAGGAGTCCCAAACTGATAATCGGTCTTGGCATTATTGGTACAGTAGTAACCAGCTGCTCGAAGATACTCGGAGAAGGCTTTCACCTCGGGCGGTGGAACGGCGAAATAGGGAGTGGGGAGGCTCTCTCCTTCATGCGTGGTTCGCATGTGATGGGTTCCGATTGAAGTCTGATACATCCCGCTGATAATGGCTGAACGGCTCGGAGCACATACACCAGCCGTTGTGAATGCGTTTGTGTAGCGCACTCCGTGGAGGGCAAACCGGTCAAGCACTGGTGTTCTAGCTATGGTGTCTCCATAGCACCCAAGCCTGGGACTGATATCCTCGACCGAGACCCAGAGGATGTTGGGTCGTGTAGCCGGTGTTTCAACCGCTGAGTGGTCTGAGGCACAGGAAAGTGCCAAAAGGACGATTGTCATTGAAAGGAAGGTTGCTCGATGCACTGTTACACTCCTCAGTGTAGACGATTAGCCGGTCGGAATCTCCTTTTCCCGTGCCTCCAGCCGGTCCCGAAGCCTTGCCACAGATTCAGGGTAGCGCTCGGCCACGTTGTATCTTTCAGCTGGGTCAATCTCAAGGTCGAAAAGTTGAACCCTGGCACCCTCTACGGCAGTCGAGTCTTCTCCGATCTCTGCCCCGATTCGAAGTTTCCACTTACCGATGCGGATAGCTTCCAGTTTCCTGCCCTGGAAATAGAGAAACTCTCGATCTGTAGGTCCCTGGCCTCGATTGAGAAACGGCGCCAGATCGATTCCGTCAAGGGTGAGGCCTGAAGGAAGTTCCGCGCCACAGGCTTTGGCCAGAGTAACAAAGAGGTCCATTGTCGTCGCGATCTCCCGGTAGGTGTGATGCTCCGGAACCTGCCCGACCCATTTTATGATTGCGGGTACTCGGAAGCCGCCCTCGAAGGATGTTCCTTTTGCACCTCTGGTGAAGGGGCCTGGCGAACCCGCGTGCCACGGCTTGACGATGTCTTCCTGGAACATTCTTGGCGGCATATTCAGCCAGGGTCCATTGTCACTGGTGAATACGACGATAGTATTCTGCTCCACACCTGCTTGGGACAGCGCCCGCAGAACCTCACCTGTACTCCAATCGATGGTTTCTATTACATCACCGTAGAGACCGGCCCTCGAGCTTCCTTGAAAGTCTTTCCTGGTATGGATCGGAACGTGCGGCATGCTGTAGGCAAGATAGAGGAAGAACGGGTCTCCCTTACTTTCTTCGATAAACTTGACAGCTTCATCGGTATATCGAGTTGTCAGGGTTGACTGCTCGACAGGGTATTCAATTGGTTCAGTGTCACGCCACAGCTGAAGCGGTTTGTCGGTCTGAACCCAGGGAGGCATCATGTCGTTGCTGTAGAGCAAACCGAAATATTCATCGAAGCCATGTGATGTCGGTAAGAACTCGTCTTTGGCGTGACCAAGGTGCCACTTACCAACTGCTTTCGTACGATACCCTTTCGCTTTCAGTACGCCGGCGAGCGTGAGTTCCTCGGGGGAAAGTCCAATCTCAGAATCGGGGCCGAGCACGAAGGGCAAGTTGACGCGCAGCGGGTAACGGCCGGTAAGTAGAGCGGCGCGAGACGGAGTGCACGATGAAGCCGCTGCGTAGAATGACGTAAAGCGGACTCCTTCGGTGGCCAAGCGGTCAAGGTTGGGTGTCTTGATAGTGGGATGGCCATAGCACCCGAGGTCACCGTACCCGAGGTCATCCGCAAAAAGCAAAACGATGTTGGGCGGGCCGTCCAGGGGCTTTTTGTCGTGTGAACAGGTAGCAAGAGTCAGGACCACCAGTATCCCCAACAGAATGGTGCTTAGCTGTAGAGGGTTAGGGAACCGTGGAGAATTGGAGTCAATTGGCGCCATCGTTAACCTCCTCGAATTTCTGCGGGACTCGACTCGTGCGATTCTATCCTTCCGGCACCCAGGCAACAACTTGCCCGAGCTGGTTTTCTCTGTTTTCTCGATAACATCACCCGATGCGAGCATGTTCGCGGCAGGGCATGTTACTCAAAACGGACGCTCCGGAATGTGCCGTTCCCTTGCGGCGTACCTGGCTTGGGACGTAGGACCTGGTGATCGGTAAACGGTTATCGGTGATCGCCGATTCGGAGGCGGGTGCTTTAGCTCCCGCGCATCGCTGGAAGCTGTGGAATCTCCTGACGTGCGGTTAGGAGACGGGATTGACCACAAAAACACGGGGACCCCGAGGGAAGTTCGACGTTCGAAGTTCGAAGTGCGAACTTAGAACTACCACCAAGGACACCACGAAGATGTCACCCCGGAAACGGCACGATTCTTACCGGCATCCGGCATCCGGCATCCGGCATCCGGCATCCGGCATCCGGCATCCGGCATCCGGCATCCTCCTTCACTCTTCGAGCTATGGAGAACAGGTCCGGCGTCAATCCCTGGACCTCAACCAAAGCCAATCAAGGTACACTACATAGCTCCTTTTACCCTATCTGCCGGGTTTTTGGGCCCATTTTGAGCAAAATGTGATCGATCAAACTGGCAAAAGGGCAGCGTTAGCCCTTAGAATCTTGAAGTCTCGGTCCTTCTTGTTGGGTTCGGGCTGGTAGTTTGGCTTTGAAATACGAGATCTTTATGGTCGAGTTTTTCTAAATGACGGCATCTTGAGACCGTTGAGAGGAAGTGCTGTGGGCTTGAGGAAATTC
>JAUVSF010000559.1 GCA_030597245.1 Acidobacteriota bacterium | reverse complement strand
GAAGGATTGAGAGGCGCAGTCGCAGTTCCGACGATTCCTCTTCAGACTCAATCACGCGAATCTGCTCGTTGATTTGACCACTCTCTTCATGCTTTCCACCCTTTCCGCCAAGGTCGTTTTCGATCTCAGTGATCCTCTCGCCAACTTCTCGCTTCATCTGCTGCAAGTGCTCAGGGTCGGCGGACTCCAGCTCACTCAAAAAGGCCTCGAGACGGTCGTGGCCCGCGATTCGCTCGAGGTTCCTCTTCCGGTTCCTGACGGCAACGAGTAACGCCTCCCGCTGCTCGAAGACCTTGGCTCGTCTGCGAAAGTCTTCTTCGTCTGAGGCATTTCCGTCAGCTAACAGTTGTGCAATCTTCTCCCCCTCCTCCTGTACCCGATTTTCCAGAGCCCTAAGTGCAGCTGTGTCCCTATCAATCGCTTTGTGAAGTTGCTCAGCCTTCTCAGACCTCTCCTGTGTCGTACGTGAGAGTTCGATGAGCTGGTAGACAGCACCAGGGAACTCATTGCGAGCTTTCTCAGGAAGACGGCAGGACTGGCGCGTGACGTTAGTTCTCTCCTCGTGATCCACCAGGTCTTTTTCAATGGCGGCGATGCGCTCCCGAAGGCCATCGACCGCCTTGATCTTCTCCCGCAGGCCTTCGACCATCGAAAAAAGCTCCAGGCAGGTTTCAGGCCTAGTTGCCTTGTCAATGTTCCGCTCTTCGAGCCAACTGTTCCAAGCGTCTGTTGCCCTTGTTCGCTGGTCCCGGGTCTTGTTTGCGTTCTCCTTCGCCAGACGCACGCGATTCTCCTGTTCCTCGATCTGATATGCGGCTTCTTTCACCCGCTTTTCCGCTGCCTCCCATACCCCGTGTGCGTCGAGTGCCGCTTCCAAGTTACCTTCAAATTCGTCAAGGTCCCGATCGTTTGGATTGCCGATGCTTCCCAGTTCCTGCGCCAGTGCACTCAACGAGGTCTCTGCCTCTTTGTAGCTGGACGTCGCAGCCGCAGCTTTCTCTTCAATCTCCTTCAGCCGGCTAAGCAGGGTCTTCAGTTCACTCTCAAGAGTTTCCTTCTGGGAGCCCGCTTCCAGATTGCGCCGCAGAAAAGCGTACCCCGCTCCCAGAATTACTCCGAACCCAGCTATTGCCGTTGCGGTAATCCAGTCTGACACGCCGGCGAACGCCGCACCGGCCAGCAAGGCGATCAGGGGCACGACAACAGCCGGCCAAAAGGGAAGGGAGGCGGCCTCCCGAGAGACCTGGCCGCCTAGCGAGATGCAGCGGGCCTCAAGATCCTTTTTCCGGTCTTCCAGGTGGTCGTTTTCCGGGCGAAGTCTCTCGTGGCCGGATAGCCGGTTGCGAAGCTCCCGAATCTTGCGGCGTCTTTCGTCAAGTGCCGTACGATCCCCTTCAGGAAGGGGTTCGAGGGCTTTCAACGCTTTTTCCAGCCGAGCATGTTCGGATTTCCTCCTCTCGAGCTCATCCGAGGCGCGCTCCTCGTCGCGTTCAGCATCGTGAAGCCTTCCAGAAGCCCGCTTGAGCTCTTCGCCGTGGCTTCGGACCGCCTCACGGGCCAGCACGGAGGTGTCAAACGCTTTAACCCGCTCTTCATCCCAGCCCGATCCCAGACCTCTAAGGCCCTCTTTCAAGTCATCGAGTGCTGACTTGAGTTCAGAATCTCGCTTTGGAAGGTCCTGCTTCGCCGATTCGTACTTGTCCAAACCACGATTCAATCTTTCAATTTCGACGATATTCTCCAGAACCTGGTCGTCCACATCGAGCTGCTTGAGTTCCTGTTGGTTGTTCGTGATCCCGTTCTTGAGTTCTTCGATGCGATTCCGAAAGTCGTCACTTCGCTCATGCAATCGTTCCAAGCGTCCGACTCCCTGTTCGGGAAACTCTTTCACGACCGGCAGGTCAACAAGCTGTGCCTGCGCTGATCGAAGCTCGGTCCAGTCGTCCCACCCTCTCAAGAGATTCGCTATATGATCGCGTTCGACGTGGCCCCGTTGACGCTCCTCCGCTTTCTCGTCGATCTCTCGGCTGAGCTTCTCGAGATCAGATCGAAGGTGAGCGTGCTCTTCCAACCGATTGTCAAATTCCCGCAGCTGGGTGCGAATATCGTTCGCATCGCGAATCAACACTGCAATGGTTTGCTTACGACCTCCCTCCTTGTAAAGCTCTCCACGTTCGCGTTCAATTCTGCTCTCGATCTCGGGCAGGCCCATGCGCCCCGCTCCGAATCCGGCGCCGTAAATTCGGGAACGGACGTCGTCGCTACTCAAGGTCTCGAAGTCTTGCAGTTCGCTCAAACTGAATGCAAAGACGTTTCGGAAAAGGTCTCGAGATGTATGGCCAAGGAGGACTGCGAGGTCATCCGTGTCACCGGCCGAACCATCAGGGAGTGTCAATTTGATCTTGCCGCCCCCCCGACCAGCATGACGTTCCAGGATGAACCTTGCATTTCGATTGTCCAGAAGCCCCAGAAGGCCACCGTGGCGGCCCCCTCTCAGAGGCTCGTACAGGTTCTCAGTGCTGCGACGATCCAAGAAGCCAAACAGGATTGTCCTGATGAATGCGAGGAGCGTGGTCTTTCCCGATTCATTGGGTCCCAGGATGACCGTCGAGGTTGCGGAGAGATCGTCCAGCTGAAAATCACAGAAGAGGCCATAGCCGTCAACGTGGATCTGCTCTATCCGCATTACTCTTCCTCAGGCGCCAGCAGGTCGAGGCAGTAAACCTCGGCTGCTTCCAACCACCGGCGAAGTTGATCATCTGTTGGACTGTCCAATAATCGATGCGCTCTGCCGGACTCAAAAAGCAGCCGCAAATGTTCCCGCAGAGACTCAACACGGGTCGGGTCCTGGCGGTAGCCGTCAACGAGATTAAGGAAATCAGCGACAAAGTCCTGGCCGGAGCGACGCTCTTCCAAATCGATGGGGGGGCGTGTGTCAATTACGAACCGTTCAACCCAGACGAACGGGTCTTCATCACCCTCCGTTTCTCGTAGCCTTTCCAGCAAGTCTGTCACGAATGCCGGCTTGGCAAGTGAGTGATGTGCGGCGCCACGGCCTGTAATTCTCATCCGGCCAATCGTTGGTCGACCCGCCGAATCCTCCCTAACTCGCCGACAGGTTTCCTCGATCGCAGAAATCAACGCCTCGTCTGTTTCCAGTTCCTCGATCGGTACCGACTCCCAGAACCAGCGGACGGTGTCCACCGGAGCGAACTCTGTTTTGCAGTGGCCGCGCCCGTCGACATCGACGACATAGCAACCCCGTGGGCCAAGCTCCCTGGGATTTCGACCTTGCGGGTTGCCGGGGTACAGAACCACCGGTGTCTCGTGAGACAGTATCTGGTGGGTGTGGACGTGCCCCAGGGCCCAATAATCGATTCCGGTCTGTGTCAAATCCTCCAAGGTGCATGGTGCGTAGGACTCGTGGTCCGTGTTGTCACCAACATTGCAGTGAAGAAGCCCGATCGCAAACGGTCCGTCGTCGGTGCGCTCGAATTTCCTGGCCAGGTTTTCCCGCACTTCCTGGGTCCGGTAGCT
>JAUVSF010000674.1 GCA_030597245.1 Acidobacteriota bacterium | reverse complement strand
GGCTACTCTGACTACAGAGAGTTGCTGGCTGCGGAGAAGCCGGAAGTCGTCATCGTTGCCACTCCGGATCACTGGCACCCTCTCATCACCATCGCAGCTGTTGAGGCCGGGGCTCATGTCTATGTGGAAAAGCCGATCGGGCATACGATCAAAGAGGGCAGGGCAATGGTCGAGGCGGCCAGGCGAAACGATCGGATGGTGCAGGTAGGAACTCATCGTCGAGTTTCGCCCCACAACATTTCGGGGATCGAGTTCCTGAAGTCTGGAAAAGTCGGACAGATCGGGATGGTGAAATCGTTCGTCTACAATGCAGGTGGGGCCGGCCGGCCCACTCCCGATTCTGAACCGCCTGATGGTCTTGACTGGGAAATGTGGTGTGGCCCGGCGCCACTGCGGCCTTTCAATAAGAGGATTCACCCTAGAGGGTTCAGACAGTTCCTTGAGTATGCCAATGGTACCCTGGGAGATTGGGGGATTCACTGGCTGGACCAGGTTCTTTGGTGGACAGAGGAGAAGTATCCCCGGAAAGTCTTCTCGACCGGTGGCCGGCATGTTTTGCAGGACAGCACCAATGGCCCTGACACGCAAGTGGCAACTTATGAATTCGAATCTTTCACAGCTACCTGGGAGCATAGGCTTTACGGAGGGCACCCCAACCAGGACCACCAGGTTGGCTGCTTTTTCTACGGCACTAAAGGTGTATTCCACATGGGTTGGTTGGATGGATGGACATTTTATCCTAACGCGAAAGGACAATCCCCGATTCACCGGGCACCAAAACTGCATGAGCCGGATTCCCAGAACATTCCGGAACTCTGGGCAGATTTCCTCGAGAGCATCGATCAGGCTCGCCTGCCGGTATGCGACATCGAAGTAGGACATCGTTCGACGAATATGAGTTTGCTTGGTATGTTGTCTCTGAAATGCGGGAGAGCCCTTGAATGGGATGGTGAGCGGGAACAGGTGCTCAATGACGAAGAGGCTAACCGACTGCTCAGCCGTGAGTATCGTAGACCATGGGTTTACCCTGGTGCATGAGCCTGTCCTTCGTGAACTGGCGCCGGCTAGATCCAGGTCCTGAAAGCAAGGAGAGCTTTGGAGTACGGCATTTCGAGAACCATCTGACCAGAAATAAGTTGAACTTCAGCACGCCAGTCTGGCATCGAAACTCTTAACCGAATGCGAATTCTTTCGAAATTCACTGTAATAGCTCTGATTGTGCTTGGACTGGTGTGCACTCCGAGTTTAACCTTTGCTTCAGACTTCAGGGTGCTGTTTGAGAAGACCGAAACAGAACAGCAAGCACAGTTTCTGAACGCGTTGAAGAATAGTGGTCAAGCGACGGCCCTGGTACGGAATCTCGGCACTGCAATCTCTCTCCCGAGGGTTTTGACTATCCAGTTCGGGACCAGGACGGGTGCTTTCTACGATCCCCACTCGGCTACGATTCATATCCCGTATAGCTTTGCGCTGGAACTTGTGGGTTCGGAGGGTGCGATGCTTGAGGAGCAGGCTGTGGCCTCTGCGATCGGAGTCCTGACCTTCACCTTGTACCATGAGGTTAGTCATGCGCTGTTCGATCTGCTGGATCTTGGCCCGCTTTCGGACGAGGAAGAAGCTGCCGATGCGCTGGCGGCGGTGTTGGCAATCGAATTCGGCCACGCCGGTTCCAGTCTGGCGTCGGCGATCACTGTTCTCTATACGAGGCAAGCTGTGGTAGACGGTGCAGGTACTTTCGGAGGGGCTGAACCGAATATGTCCCTGGGGCGTTATCAGCGTTTGATGTGCTGGCTGGCAGGGAGTGAGCCCGGACACTTGCCGGAGATCGCAGCTCACGCCGGAATCCCGGCTCAGCGCATCGAAAGGTGTCCCAGTGAGTATCAGGAATTGAGAGCAACGCTGCTTGCCTGGCTGGAGCCTCATCTGATTCGATGACCGATTAGGCCGGGGCGATGCTCTTGGAGTTCTTCGGGAGTCATTGACAGTCATTGCAGTTAAATGACATGCTATTCAGATTATGACGCAGATAACAGCTCGGTTACCTGACGAACTCTTATCACAAATAGATGAGGCGGCAGCTCGACTGAACCGGTCGCGTGCCCAGCTGGTTCGCCAGGCTATCAAATACTATCTGGATGATTTGGAGGATCTGAAGCTCGGACTTGAGCGCCTTCAGGATCCTGCGGATCCGGTTCTTGATTGGAGTGACGTCAAACGTGCATTACTCGATCAAGATTAAGGCGAGCGCCAAAAAGTCGCTACAGCGGGTTCCGAGGTCGGAACGCCTCCGGATCATCACTGCCATCGATCGACTCATTGAGGAGCCTTTTGCCGGAGGCGTCCTGAAGGGTGAGTTCTCCGGCCTCAGGCGACTCCGGGTTGGGCAGTATCGAATCGTTTACGAGGTGTCTGAGGGTGAACTCATCGTATTGGTGATTAGAATAGGACACCGTCGGGAGGTTTACCGTTGACTCCTGTTTGACGGTTGGCTTTGAGGTCCCGCCTCGCGGGACGGCATGAATAGATGCACCCTTAACTGTACTCAGTTACATCGTATTCAGCTTGAAGCGGTCTCGAAGTTTCGAAGGGTCCCGAGGTCTCACGGCGACAGGGGAAGATAGGCTTCGCGCCTGTTACCTTGGGGAATCAGCTGTTCGGTGACGACCTGGAAGGTCATCTTCCTCCCAGTTCCGCATCATCC
>JAUVSF010000623.1 GCA_030597245.1 Acidobacteriota bacterium | reverse complement strand
TCGCTTCATAACACCTTATTTCCAATGCTTTACAACCAGCACTTGCATTTTGAGTCTCCACGACCGGCTTTTGCTGATTGGCGAGAGGTGACGGAGGTGACGGGTGCCGAAAGAACCGAGGGAAAGGGACAGGCTGGTTCTCAGGAGGATCAGCAGGGAAACTAGAGGTCTTCCTCCTCGAGAAGACCTTCTAATGCGTGGCCTGCTTCCTGTCCATATTGTCTCGCCAACTGCAGAAGAAGTGCCATGTCGACATTCTCCGACGAGACTTGAAGTGCCGCTCGGGCATCGTGAATATCTCTCGGTGCCCCTGCAAATACCTTCATAGCGATGAAGTCTTCCAACCCTGCTATTAGAAGAGCCTGACCGAAAAGAGACGCCTCGACCGTGCGACTGGCAAAGTCCGGAGACAACCCTCGAATCCCGGTCAGAAGATCGACTTTATTGAAGTGTTCGTCCGTCACTACGACAACAGAATCGATTGGGTCATCGAAATCACCTTTCCGATGCGAAACATGCAACTGCTTCCGCTGCAGGCCGCGGATGAGCTCGTCAAGTTGACCCTCGTCTCTTGCGGATATGATGGCGTCAGCGTCCAGGCTAGAACGAACAATGCCATGAAATGAGGCCGCCAGTCCACCAATGACAGCATAGGGAATCTCGAGGCTGTCCAGCAGGAGCGCAACCTCCGCCAACAATTGTGCCGATTGACCAGGACCAGCAGGTTTCATGGGTTTCTACTGTTTGAGCTCGAAGGCTTCGAGGTACTCCGACGATTCGTTCGATAGGCCTCGCCTGCTTTGTGTAACAAAAAGGCAGACTCAGAGAGACGTGCGGCAGCTTCCAGTCTTTGCCAGGGAGCCATGCGTTTGCAGATCTGGACCAGGTCTGTGTTATCCGATTGCAGCTTTCCTGGCATTGAGCTCATTGACGTCACCGTCAAGCATTATAGCAAGCCGGGGACGCAGAATTCGGAACGCAGAACGCTTCTCTGTCCAATTCGCGAATCCGAATACGACGGCACTCCATCTGGCCACGATCCCCTTCCACCGCGATCGGGCCGTCGCCAAGTAACCCCTCGTCCGTTTCCGGAATCTCGAACCTTGCGAACTTGGGTACAGTGACAGAGTCCTGGCCTATCGCAATCAAGACCGCAACTGTGAGCAGAATCCAGGTTAGGACCGGTGAAAGTCCCCGGAGCGATTTCATAGCGGGGCCTGCCTCATTCAAACCTTGTTCTTGTTGCCAAATGTGGTGATTTTCCGGCAATAGGGAGTAGGAGAAGGGGACAGGAGAAGGGGACAGGCTGGAATGGAATGGCACTGACTTGAGGCGGGATTGACAGCGAGTTCTTCACAATCCCTAAGAGTCTGGTGTTCAGGATGTTTCGAGGCCATCTGAACCCTACATGACAGTGCTACCTTGTATCTCTTTTGATTTGTGGTAAATAGCCTTAAGTCAGTGCCATTCCAGCCTGCCCCCTAGTCTCCAGAACACCCGATCTCCGCGCCCACGTCTACTCGAATCTGGCCAAGGCACATAAAGCCATGGAACAATCCGAAATCGCCGGTACTCATCAAGGAGAGGAGAGAGATCATGCTGTTTCGATTTAAGTATTGCGTCTTGCCGAAATTGGTCCTGATAACGCTCGCGTCGGCTCTGGCGGTGCCTACCGAGGAGATATTTGAGACCGTCGGGGAAGGCAACATCATCGTGCGACCGAAGGAGATCGACGATGTGCTTGTCAATCCTGGCATCGGATTCATGACCTTTCAGCGATTCAACGGTGATGCGCTCAACGAGGGCCTGACCTGGACGGAAGGTTTTCCGCTGGAGTACCAGGAGTTCACGGGCAGTCTCGAAAACGAGAATCACCCGATGACTTCGATCGCATACTTCCGCGTCTATTGGAGGTTCATCGAGCCCGAGCAGGGCGTCTTCCGCTGGGACCGTCTGGACAAGGCGCTGGCAACAGCGCATAGCCGCGGACAGACGCTGCTGGTTCGCATCGCTCCTTACGGCGTCCAGAAGGACAATGACGTGCCCGAATGGTATCGGGCGATCGTGGGCGACGAACCGGAAGAGGAACGGCGCGACCCGAAGTGGCGAACCGATCCCGAGAACCCAAACTACGCGAAGTACTTCCCTATGATGATCCGCGCCGTTGGTGCACGCTATGATGGGCACCCTGACCTTGAAGGTGTGGACCTCGCCATCGTGGGTGCGTGGGGTGAGGGATCGGGCGCCAGGCTTCTGAAGCAGTCTACGCGGAGGGCGCTCGTCGACGGGTACGTGGAAAGCTTCCGCAAGACGCCTCTGATCGCCTTACTGACCGACTCCAAGACGAACCGCTACGCGCTTTCGAAGACCGCTGTCGGCTGGCGCATCGACTGCCTCGGCGACATGGGAGGTTTCTTCGACCCGCGCTGGTCACACATGCAGGACTACTACCCGCAGTCAATTATCAACTACGGCATGAAGGACGCTTGGAAGAAGGCACCGGTGAGCCTGGAGGTCTGCTGGGTGATGCAGAAGTGGTTGAACGACGGTTGGGACGTCGATTACATCATCGACCAGTCTCTCAAGTGGCATATTTCCTCTTTCAATGCGAAGTCCTCAGCGGTGCCTGCAGAATGGAAACCCAACGTCGACCGGTGGCTGAAACGCATGGGTTATCGGCTCGTTCTACGCAAGCTCAGCTATCCGGAACAAGTGAAGGTTAACGGGAAACTGCCGTTCACCATGTGGTGGGAGAACAAGGGGGTAGCGCCGTGCTACAAGGAGTTCCCGCTTGCTCTCCGCCTGCGGAACGCGGAGAAGAGTGTGGTACTCGAGACCGACGCGGACATCCGCACGTGGCTGCCCGGCGACAACCTCTATGACGACGCCGTCTTTGTTCCATTCGACTTCCCCCCGGGCGACTGCGAGATCGACATCGCACTGCTTGACAAACGCACGGGAAAGCCCGCGGTGAAGCTGGCTATCGAGGGCCGGATGCCCGATGGATGGTACCGCGTAGGCGGCGTGAAGATTGAGCCGTTCCACGACTGAGGATCGACAGATCAGTAGGGGA
>JAUVSF010000395.1 GCA_030597245.1 Acidobacteriota bacterium | reverse complement strand
TGACGGCCTCCTGAACGTCCCTCGAGAGAGCATCTGTGATCATGAATGAAACGTCTTGGGTCTTGGGGTCCAACCAAATTACCAAATCACTCAAAATTCTTCGTGCCCTACGCCGAGGGGAGACTTGCTACCAAGCCCCAAGTCTCAAGTCTCAAGACGCTTCATTCATGGTCGCAGATGCTCTCTCGAGGGACGTTCAGGAGGCCGTTAACTTCGGTCAGTTTCGCTCGCTCGCTCAGGAATTGGAGAAGTTCGTCCAGGGTCATGCCCTGTGCTGAACAGGTGTGGAATCGCGCATGCTGGCCGAATTGAGTTTCCACGGCGTCGGATAGTTGCTTCCTTGAATAGGGTTCTGGAGCGGCAGCGATCATCCGCATCACCTCATGTCCGTGGACCGACTCATTCATAGTTAGACTCCATGCTGCGCGTACGTGATTGTGAAGATCTGCAGACTTTCCTGTAGGGAGCTGCCTGACCCAGCCGCGGAGGAGGATACCACAGGACCCGCTTCACCTGTGCCCGGCTCAACACATACCGCCTGCCCCCGGCAGGCTCACGAGCTTGCTGACATCCTCCTGTTTGTCGCCAGAAGGAACGCGTTATCCAAACACAACCCTCTCAATGGCCGCCTTGGTCCACAAGACCGCCTGCCAGTCATCCTTCTTCTGATCCTCCGGAGTCTCAGGCCGTTCCTCTGGTTTTCTCCGGATACTCGACTCGATCCCCCAGAATCCTGTATAGCCGGAGTCCTTCGAAATCGTCAAGAGCTTGTCGAGGTCATACTGCGGGTGAGTTCCGTCGGACATCCAGCCTGCCTTGACCGAAACTCCCTTGGCGTAAGGCATAGCCAGACGAACAGCTTCGGCGAAATCCGTCCCCGGGCTGTAGTTGCCATAATCAGGGAGAATTCCGAAATCAGGGCTGCCCACTTTCTTTATGAGCTGTGGGAGCCACTTCGGGTCTGAAGAAAGGCCCCCGTGGTTTTCGATCACCACATTGATCTTAAACTCTCTGGCGTAGTCAATGAGGGCGGAAAACGATTCTGCAGCCCTGTTAAGAGCGTCCGGATCTTGTTCAGCCGTGGCACCACCTCCCCTGGCGTTACAGCGGATTGCATGGCAGCCCAGATAAGCCGCGATCTCGATCCACTTCCGGTGATTGATGGCCGCCTGCATCCGAACCGCTTTGTCCTTCGCGACCATGTCTCCTTCGCCATCCACCATGATGAGTACATTCTTGACCCGGTACTCATCTGACGCTTTGTTCAAGCGCCTTAAATAGGACTCCACAGGCACCTCGAAGAAAGCGGTCACGTATTCGATTCCGTCGATCCCAAAGTCCTCCCGGCAGATTCTATGCGCGTCGGTGAGCTTCCAAACTCCGGCGCGAAAGTAGCGGATCAGTGACCACAAGGCGAGAGAAATTGCATTCTTCTCGGGTCGTGGATAGGCCAGGGCTGAATTCCCCGTAACTGAGACAAGTCCGGCGCCGATTCCGGCCACCACCGAGTTCTGGATGAATGTGCGTCGATTGAAAGACATACTGTTTCTCCTTCTATTGAGAGAACCCACAAATCGGGCAGGAGAATTATGTTCTACAGGTGTCCACTTTGCAAACAGGGCGGGGAAGCGAAAGTGGGGCTTCGATTTCTCTTGTGAAGCCGTTACACTTCATTTAGCAGCAATGCGGGCCGGTTATTAGTCTTATCCAGCCCGTTTGTGAGAAATGGATGCCTGGCTGACGAGTTCCAGGCAGGAGGTGCTTATGGGAGAAGAAGGAAGTATCAGGAAAGTCGGGCGAGTGGTTGTCAGGGGTGTGACTCAAGAGAAGCGCGAAAAGGCAAAAGAGCGGTTGGAAGAGTCCACAGTTGCCTTTCGACACGAAGCTTCCGACCGTATCGACTCAGTTGCGCAGCAGGTTAGACAGTTGGGCTCACAGTTCGACCGTCACGAAGATGCACACCAGATCGCCAGGCGGCTTGAGAAGACGGCAGACTATCTGCGCTTTCGCCCCGCGGCGGATGTAGCCGGTGATGCGCTGGCTCTGGCCCGGGAGTATAAGCTGCTCTGGGTGACCGGTGGCCTCCTGGCAGGTGTGATCATCTATCGGCTGGTCATACATAAGAAGTTTCGAGGGTAATGAGAGTGCGTGTTGGTTAGGATTTGGGCGTGTTGACGATTGGGGTTAGCCCCTTTTTCAGGTAGGAGGATGTGATTGATGAGTCATGAGAGTCAGGGAGGCGGGTCTCCGTCTGGGATAAGCCGCAGGGAGTTCTTTCGTAACACCGCCGCCGCCGGCGGACTGGCCGTTTCTGGAGGCATCGCCTGCAGCCGGAGAGAAGTCAGTGAGGAAGAGAAGGTTCCGGCAACCGAGTTCGAACTGAACGAGAAGACGATAGCTGATCTGCAGGAGGCTATGGAAGAAGGACGTTACTCAGCCCGGGCCATTACCCAGCTCTACCTGGAACGAATCGAGGAGCTGAATCTGCAAGGTCCTGAACTGCGTGCGATTATTGAAGTGAACCCTGATGCGCTGAAGATTGCGGTGTCGCTGGACAAAGAGCGCAAAGACAAGGGAAGCAGAGGGCCTCTTCACGGAATTCCAATTGTCCTTAAAGATAATGTTGATACCCATGATCGAATGACTACAACCGCAGGTTCGTTGGCTCTGGAAGGATCTATTCCTCGGCAGGACTCCTACGTGGCCACAAAGCTTCGGGAGGCGGGAGCGATTCTGCTGGCGAAAGCAAACCTGAGCGAGTGGGCGAATTTTCGTTCCGAGCGTTCATCGAGTGGATGGAGTGGACGGGGCGGCCAGTGTCGAAACCCCTACTGCCTGGATCGGAATCCGTGCGGGTCGAGCTCGGGTTCCGCTGTGGCAAGTGCCGCCAACCTGTCCGCCGGCTCAATCGGAACCGAGACGAACGGTTCGATCATCTGTCCGTCGAATGCCAATGGTGTGGTCGGGCTCAAACCCACGGTGGGTCTGGTAAGCCGGTCTGGGATTATCCCTATCTCACATTCCCAGGACACTGCCGGTCCCATCACGCGGACGGTTGCCGATGCAGCGGCCATCCTGAGTGCGCTGACCGGTGTAGATCCCAATGACTCGGCTACCGCAGCGAGTGCCGAATTCGCTGGCACGGATTACACGAAGAGTTTGGATCTCGAGGGGCTGAATGGAGCGCGTATCGGTGTAGGACGACAGTACTTTGGCTTTCACGAGAAAGTGGATGAGTTACTGGAAGAAGCCATCAGTGAGATGGAGCGCCTTGGTGCGACCCTGGTTGATCCGGTGGAGATTCCAAGCCGCGGGAAGTTCGAGGAGGCGCCTTACGAGGTTCTACTTTTTGAATTCAAAGAGGATTTGAACGTCTATTTGAGAAGTCTTGGGCCGGATGCCCCCGTTCATTCTCTAGAGGAGATTATTGAGTTCAACGAAAAAAACGCCGACCGAGAGATGCCGTATTTCGGCCAGGAGGTCTTTCTGAAGGCCCAGGAGAAGGGTCCTCTCTCCTCCAAAGAGTATTTGCAGGCGTTGGAGTTGACACAGCGATTGTCTCGGGAGGAAGGGATAGATGCGGTAATGGACGAGCATGAGCTTGACGCCATTATCGCTCCAACAGGGGGCCCTGCCTGGGTGACCGACTTAGTGACGGGTGATCGTTTCTTGGGAGGTTCGTCGAGTATGGCTGCGAGGGCAGGCTATCCGAATATCACGGTTCCAATGGGCTTCGTTCATGGCCTCCCGGTGGGCATTTCGTTTTTCGGTCGGCCCTGGAGTGAGCCTAAGCTGATCTCCCTGGCCTACTCGTTTGAACAGGTTTCCGGAGCCAGACGGCCACCTGAATTCCTGCCCACGTTGCCGCTGTGAGATGTTCCAGGAGCCTGTACGGCCGTGTTTCCTTGGTGCGAGATTCATGCCGTCCCGCAAGGCGGGACTTCAATGAAAGTTCTGCGGCCAAACCCAGGGCTGACGCCCTGGGCTCTACACATATCGCCCCGCGAGGCGGGCCTCTGGAAACGCAACGGACTCGGAAACCTCTACAGCGCAAATGCCTCCGTTGGATAACCGCTTGTGTCGGTAGACTGGGATAGAATACCGGCGGATTAGTACAGTCTGGTCTCGCAGCGATTATCGAAAGTAGGAGGGAGGGAGTTTCTTGGGGAGAGTATGGACGTTTCTGACGACACCCAGATACAGCCCCGTTGCCCTTGGGATCTGCGTCCTGCTGCCGGTTATGGTGCTTTCATGGTGGTATGATTCACTCGTATGGGAAGGTGATCTCCCCTCCATTCTCGTCGAAACGGATGGGGACAGGTCGGCCTCGCCTTCGTATCAGAAGGACTACGACTTCACCGTCGATTGGTTTTCCATGAATATCCCGGTTTGGGAGAAAGTGCTTAAACCTTACATGGGACAGCCGAAAGTCCACTATTTGGAGATAGGACTGTACGAAGGAATGTCAGCCCTGTGGATGCTCGAGAACGTCTTGACGGATGAGACGGCTCATCTTACAGGCATCGACCCCTTCTTGGGGGACTACAAACAGAGATTGTTCAGTAACTTGGAACGATCTGGTTTTTCTGACAAAGCGACTGTGATCACGGGGTTTTCTCAAGTAGTGCTCCGAGCCCAAACTCAAGATCGCTATGACATCATTTATATTGATGGCTCTCATGCCACCAAGGACGTTCTGGAAGATGCTGTCTTAAGTTGGAGGCTTTTAAAGAATGGCGGAATCTTGATTTTCGATGATTATCGTTGGGTAGGTCTCGGCTCTCAGTGCGAGTTCGACTCGTCTTCAGATTATCCGAAAGTGGCGATCGACTCGTTTGCTACTTGCTATCAAGGAGACTTCGAAGTCATACACAATTCAGACCAGCTGATCCTCCGGAAAACTGAACAGTGAGATGGGTCTCAAATTCACTGCTTGCCGGGCTTCATGTCATCACACAATAAGTTGAATAGAATCAACCCAT
>JAUVSF010000430.1 GCA_030597245.1 Acidobacteriota bacterium | reverse complement strand
GCTACGGGCAATGATTCCTTGACTGTAGCCGGGTGCCGACTTAATGTTGCTGTTGAGTTCAGTCATGAATCTCTTCAGCCGGGTATTCCGGCGATTTGAAAGGAGTCTGAGAGGCCATGAGACAAACACGCCGTGATTTTCTGAAAACGACAGCCGTGACCGCGGGCGTTCTCGCGGTAGGAAGTCGTCAACAAATCCTCGGGGCTAACGATCGCATCAACATTGGGATCATCGGTGTCGGCGGTATGGGACGTGGGCATCTGCGTGCCCTGACCGAGCATTCTGATGAGTACAACTGTAAGGTTGTGGCGGTCTGTGACGTCTACCAGCGACGCCTCAATCTGGCAAAGGAAATCTGTGGTGGTGACGGTTACCTCGACTACCGTGAGTTGTTGAAGCGCGAGGACGTTGACGCCGTTTGGGTTGTCACGCCGGATCACTGGCATTCGAAGATCAGTATTGATGCAATGGCCGCCGGTAAACATGTCTACTGCGAGAAACCGATGACTCTCACCATCGAACAGGCCTTCGAGGTGCGGGATGCAGTTAAGAAGTATAGGAAGGTGTTTCAGGTCGGACCTAATCGGACGGCTGACGACCGCTTCTGGAAGGCTCAGGATCTGATCAAAGCGGGGAAACTTGGGAAGGTGACTTGGGCCCAGGGGGGCTATAACCGCAACATTCGAGGTGGTGCGTTCAATGAATGGTTTCCAATTGACGAGACAGCCGGGCCAAGTAAGTCGGGCGATGATCACGTCGATTGGGAAATGTGGCTGGGGGATGAATGGGGCTTGGCTCCGAAGATCGTCTGGAGCCCTGAACACTTCTTCCGTTTTCGGAAGTACTGGCCTTACAACGGAGGTGTCGCAACCGATCTGCTCTACCACATGCTTGCGCCCTTGCTCATATCGATGGCGGGCAA
This sequence comes from Acidobacteriota bacterium, assembly GCA_030597245.1. Lineage (GTDB taxonomy): Bacteria > Acidobacteriota > UBA6911 > RPQK01 > JAPXNP01 > JAUWTT01. The sequence goes on along the minus strand of JAUVSF010000430.1, from coordinate 3,751 downwards.
CAACGGCGAGTTCCCCCTGCGAGTCAATGCCAATGGAGGTCTCTACATCCTCAAGGATGGGCGGGATATTCCTGATGTTTTCCTGACGAACCTGGATTATCCGAGTGAATTCACGATCAACCTGACCAGCGTTTTGACGAATGACACACCGGTGCCCACACGAATTTACGGCCAGTACGGCACGATCGAGATCGCCTCTGACTCAGATAGCGCAGGGCAGGGAGGCGACATGACCTTGACGGGTAACGGTGATTTCATCAAGGAGTTCAAGGAGATGAACGGGGGCTATACGGAGGTGACGCTTGCAGCTGAGGAACGTCCCGATCTTCGTGAGAATTTCCTGAATTGTATCCGTGACGGCGGCACTCCTTACTGCAACGTCGATCTTGGAACGGCCACATTGGTTGGCATCAAAATGGGGGTGGAATCGTACAGGCAGAGCAAGACCATGCTCTGGGACGCCAAGCAACAGAAAGTGGTTAGCTAGGAGTTTAGTCTTCGAATTAACTTCCTACACGGCTGCGGGCTTTGCGTGAAATGAATCTGTCTCACGCCAAGAACGCAAAGACGCAAAGAGATAGAAGCGCTTGAGTCAAAAGCTCGGTTCTGGGAGCAGAAGGCAATTCGAATCTTCCAAACGAAGATACCAAGCCCCAAGCCCTCGAGACTTCGAGACATTTTCACCACGTCTTCGTGGTTCCGGGGATCGCGATCGGGTAGTTCCCCTCGTCGTCGGGCAAAACTGGAGGCGTACTTGCGAGTGTGTACTCTTCCAGACCCGGGGCGAGGGCCAAGTCCGATTGCGTGGCCTCTTCCCACGTAACTTCATCACCTGAGTAGGTTGCCATCCGGCCAAGTACAGCGGTCATGCTGCTTTTGGCTCCATGGTAGCCGTCGTTGAGGGCAGTGTCGTTTCGAATTGCGTCGAGCAGGTCCTGGTGTTCCTGAACATATGGATTGGCCATCTGCATTTGATCTGCTCGGTTTTCACCCCCGCCATAATCTGCCGAACCACCGGTGCCGTAAGGACCTGAACCGACTGTAACCGTGCCTTTCGTGCCGTGGACGTTGTCGGAAACGTGTGACCAGCCTCCCGGTTGTTGTTTTGCCTGGGCGAAGTGTCGCGAACCGTCGGCATAGATGTATTCGACGAAATGGTGATCGAAGATCTGGCCGTTGCCGCAGCCAATACGGACTTGTCGCCCGCCGAGCCCGTTGGCCTTTACCGGCGGTTCGTCCTGTTTCATCCAGTTGGCTATATCAATCTCGTGAACCGCCTGCTCGACAATGTGGTCCCCACTAAGCCAGGTGAACTTGCCCCAGCGCCGGATCTGCCATTCCAGTTCGGAAACAGTTTCCGGACGGCGCTGGTAATTCGGTCCATTGGACGGCATGTTGAAATAAGTGCGGATGAGGATGATGTCGCCCACTTCACCATCGTGAATGCGCTTGATGCCTTCAACGTAGCTTTGCTGGTGACGACGCTGTAGACCCACTACCACCTTCAGGTTCTTGGCGTCCGCGAGCTTATTGGTTTCCATCGCCAACCTGTAGCCCGGACCATCCAGACAAACCGGCTTCTCCATGAACACGTGCTTACCTGCGCCGATCGCAGCTGAATACTGCATTGGATGAAAGGCTGGTGGGCTGGTCAGGAGTACGACATCGACGTCCATCTCCATGACTCTCTTGTAAGAATCGAAGCCAATGAATAGCCGGTCCTTGGGTATATCGATCTGGTCACTAATCTCGGCGACCGAGTTCAAGGCTTTGAGGCTTCTCTGCACCCTATCCTCGAAAATATCGGCGAGGGCAACAAGTTTAACTGAACCCTGGGTGCTCAACGCATCCTTGGCAGCGCCGGTTCCCCGGCCACCACAACCGATCACGGCGAGCTTCAACGTATCGTTGCCTTGCACATAAGCACTCCGAGCAACGCTCAGATTTCCGGCCAGACCAACCGCTGCAGTCACCCCTGCAGAATGGGCAAGAAACTGACGGCGAGTGGTTTTACTATTCTCAGTGGGCTTTCCTGTAGTTTTCATCTGCTCCTCCATTTCAATTGCGGGACTATGACACCATAGAAAGTTGCCCGAAGCTAGTCCTTCCGGATGCACAAATTCGGCAAAAGGCGTGTGAGCTGGGATCTCTACTGGACATAAAGACTCTTAAATCGAAGGAGGATCCGCTCCGTATTCCCCAGCTCTGCCCGTTCCTTCAGAACGTTGACCAATGCCGCTGGGTCATTCGTGATGATATTGTCCACACCACGGTCGATCATAGTAAACATCTTACGAGGATCATCGATGGTCCAGACGTATACTTGTTTTCCCTGGGAATGAGCTGTAGCGATAAAAGTGTTAGTCGCCAGAGCTTCGGAGACAGCCAGGAAGTCGACGTCGAGTTTCGAGATGTTCCCCAAAGCAGCCGACGCCACGAATCCGGTGATGATCGTCGGGTCTAAGCGCTCGACCTGCTGAACCTCGCTGTACTCCAGTGACATGATGACAGCGTCCGAGAACAGGTTGTGAGACCTGAACACCTGTACCACGTGGGCGACCAGTTGGCCCGGGTCTCCCCCGTAGCTTTTCAGCTCGACAATCAACTTAGCTTTGCCTCTGGTCTCCTTGATCACTTCAGCTAGTGTTGGGAGGCGTTCTCCGGTGAATTCCGTCGAAAACAGCCTGCCCACATCAACGGCACGCAGCTCTTCATACTGCGACTCACTGATGACTAACGGTTCGCGGGCGAGACGCATCAGGTCGGCATCGTGGGCAATCACGAGCATGCCGTCAGCAGTTCGCTGTACGTCCACTTCCACGTACGTCGCCCCATCGAGAATTGCCTGCCGAACCGCACTGAGTGTATTTTCTGGAGCGACGAGGGAAGCTCCCCGGTGCGCACTAATCTCGACATGATCCTCAAGGCTCAGGCTTTCCAATAGCTGGTAAGCAACGAAAGTGGCAAACACCAGCACTATGGCGGATACCGCGAGGGGGACCTTCTTAGGCAACGGACGTCGAGGCTCCGCGTCGAGTGAGGGTGCCCCCTCGGCGGCCGGTCTCAGTTTCACGCCTCGAGACAGGCTGCATTCTCGATACAAACGTGCGATCACCAGGCAACCCAGGGCACTGCCCAGGAAAGCAAGGGCTAAGTTCAGTAGGACGTTGACCGCCGCGATAATCCCGAGTGACACGAGTAAAGGTCCAACTCTTTCACCCGACGCAGATACGATCAGTTTTCCAACGAAATAGACTGATGAATTAAGTAGAAGCGACGTCAGACTTGTAGCGAGTAGCCAGACGAGTATCACTGTCACAATGTATCCAGAACTTCCCTTGGTCAAACGACGGCTGTGTCCGAACGCCGACAGCACGCCGTCCTTCTGAAAAAGCACCTGGGGAAGCACGAAAACCAAGGGTACACTGACCACTGCCAGGACAATCAGAGCGAAGCCGGCCAGCACCACTCCTACCAGAATCGCAGCTACAAACTCCGGCGGTTTGGCTTCAAGATAGTAGTTAATGTCGTGTTGTGCCAGGAAGAAATCCGCCGTAAAAAAGGCTACTATGACAAACGGCAATGCGACTGCCACGAGGATGAGGAGCACAAGATAGCCTGCTCCCAAAATCCTGACAACTCGCCCCTTAACGAACCGCAGGGCATCAGAATAAGTAAGCCGCAAGCCTTGAGCGGCTCCATATCCGATGTACATCAGCCCTGCCAACTCACCAAATGAGACCGTGCAGAT
>JAUVSF010000494.1 GCA_030597245.1 Acidobacteriota bacterium | reverse complement strand
CATCAGCAGGATCGTCTTGAGCTCACTGTTCGCCTCATCGCCGGAGAAGCTGGTGAACACCTCAGCCCGCGTGCCGACGAAGTTGGTCGGCCAGTGACACCTCTCGCAGGTCCCTTCGGCGGGACGCAGGTTGTGAACCGGCGTGGGAATCGGCCGGGGGTAAATGTTCAGCGTCGCCGCGACCATCTGCCAGGCCCCGTTGAGCTTGGTCTTGAGCAACCATTCCGTACCCGAACCCACGTGGCACTCGACGCACTTGACCCGCGCGTGGGGTGAGCGCTGGTAGGCCGTGTACTCCGGCGCCATCACGCTGTGACAGACTTCGCCGCAAAACGTGTTGCTGGACATGAAGTCCAGGCTCTTGAATGTGGCCGAGGCGAGAATCACCGTACTGCAGGCGACGAGCAGCAGGAACACCATCAGCCGCTTCCTCGTCTGCTCGCGGTTGAGATCGATGATCGGAAACGGGATGGCCTCGTCCGAGCGCCGCCGCTCCCGCCTGACGCCCAGCGGGATCAGGACCAGGCCCAGCACGAACACGGTGGGGAGGATCAGATAGGTGATGATCCCGACGTACGGGTGCCCCTCGGTCCCGAGGAGCTCGATCAACATGATTGTCACGAACAGGATCGCGCTGACCAGGGCCAGGGCAGACCCCAGTTGGCTGATAGGGTTACGCACCAGGGCGGCAAATGTGTCACGCATGTCACACATCTTTCCAGAACGAGGGTTTCTCGTCAATGCAGTATTTCAAGATCGGTGTGCCACACGGCGATCCACGGCTTCGAGCTGGGTCCCGCCGTGGTCAAAGGCGAGTGAAGTTCTGAGCAGTTACCGAGTCGCGGTTTTACAAACAGTCTCCGCGGACGGGCCCGATACCCCGCCGGTGGACCGCGATGTTATCTGGCTCATTGTACTAAGGGACATCAGATTGCAGGACCGTTCTTTCAGGAATTGACGGCGACTCTTTTCGCCTTGCTGCACTGATCCGCTGGAGCAAACTCAATTCTTGGGGCGCTTCTTTCTCGATCCGCTCGTAGTCGATCACAATCCGTCCTGCATCTTCTCCGATACAGAAGTAATTCAGACGAAAGGAAGGCCAGTAGACGTCCGGAAGCCATTTGAATCGGGATGGTACGTGCTCGAGGATCTTGAGCCAGGTCCCTGTATTGATGACGGCTCTCTTGCCCGACGTCTCAAGAAAGGCTTCGTGCGTATGTCCGAAGACGTATACGGCTACATCGGGATGCGCCAGGAAGACCTCTTGAGCAGCCTCGAGATAGCTCGACTTCTGTTCATCCAGGACGAATTCCGAGGTAAGAACGCCAAAGCGCTCCATGGTCTTTCTGGCATCTCGGATAAATAACCAGAGAGGAATCGAGACGAGGACCAGCATGGAAATAATGATGCCGTTGACGAAGAAGACGAAGTTGAGAAGATTGCCAACAAGGCCCAGGCTGCCGGTTATATAGTCATCTAGGAAGATGCGTGTCGGAAGGATTCCGAAGTTCTCGAGCAGTGCCCCCGCCGAGTAGAGCAGACTCACGTTGAACAGGATGAGAAACGGGATGATGGCGTATCGGAGCAGGGGACTCATTTCTCGATAGAAGTAATTCGACATCATCCATCCGGGGATTTCTTCCATCGGGCTAACGGACTGAATATCTCTAAGCCAATTGTATTTACCACGTTTTGACAGCCGTCCCGCCGTGCCAACCAGTTTGTGAGTCACAAAGTAGCCTACGGGCTGTGCGTGAGGATTCCCGAAGTCGGGCATATGATTATTGGCATCGTCCTGCATCCCGTGTTCGATCCAGATCTTCCTTCCGCAGATGTCACGAGTGATCGAAACCTCTTGTTCAAGGACGACGTTGAAATCACCCAGTTTCTGGACGTATTCGGGGTAACAGGCCAGCTCGTAGTCGTGGTTTCCCGGAATGAGAGTGATCTTGATCCGTTCACCCGTAGCTTTCAGTTGAGCAAATAGAACCGTATGGTGCTCAATAATGACGTCAAGCTTCTCAGCCTCTTCAGCTGTAGTTAACTCCCAGAGGCCGAAAACATCCCCAATAATGATTAACTCGGTTTCTGAGCTCTTCGCCTCGAGTTTCTTCAGGAACTGGATCAGTTCGTCCTCGAAATCACAAATCTGGAGTTGATCATCTCCCCCGATATGGAGGTCGCTAATAAGGTAGTACTCCTTGGCCATTGCAAATCCCTTCTGGAGATAGTCCTAATCCTCTTCTGGTGGACGCTTCCCCCGAACAAAGGACGGATCAAACGAAATGATAGTCTTTGAGCCCTGAAGCGCAACCCTCTCTTTGCGTGCTTAGCGTTCTTGGCGTGAGACATCGTGGCGGCTTGGCATGAAACAAATTCCTTTCACGCAAAGTTCGCCAAGGGTTTAGAATGTCGAGAACTCAGCAACTGAGGTGCAACGATACCTACTCGTGGTAAAAAGGAGTATGAGCAAGATGAATGAAGGAAAAGGTCCAATGAAGAAGATGTTTCTTTGCTTGTTCTTTCTAGTGTTCTTTCTTGCGACTGTAGCGGAGGACTGTCTGGGACAATCGAACCCGCTCGTGGGCACTTGGGAACTCGTTTCCGCTAAGCGTACGTTTAGGGATGGCTCGTTCGACGAGTGGGTTCCCGCGAAGAACGGCGGCCGAGGCATGAAGATCTATAATGAAACTCACTACAGCTTGATCGGAAGAGAGATCGACGGTTCCTTTATGGCGACTATGGCCGGCTCGTATGTTGTGAACGGCAATACCAGCACTGCGCAGATTGAGTTTTCCTTAAGACCATCCTGGCGTGACAAAAAGTTCGTTATCACCTTCTCGATCGAAGGCGATACCTGCAGGTTCACTTACGTTTCACCGTTTGACAAGGCAAAAGTCGAAGACGTTTTTCGACGAGTGAAGTAGTCTTCCACGGGCAAGGATTCCCGTGGCACAATCCACACAATAACCTGAGGATTACGCAATGGATCGAACTCAGCCTGGCATCTTTGAACCTATTCCACAGCACGCGCGGTATTTGTTCTTCGATACTATTCCCGGCTCCGATGTGCTCCCAGCCCTGGAACGGCTGGTAAGCGTTTCCGAGGGCAATGAACTAATCGTCGGGCTGGGACAATCGTTGATGTCGATGCTCGGTGTGACCTTCCCCGGATTGCGCTCGTTTCCTGTCCTGACTGGGCCTGGTATCGAGGTGCCTTCGACCCCAGCGGCTCTCTGGTGCTGGTTGCGTGGCCAGGACCGCGGTGATCTGCTGCACCGTGAACGTCAGCTGGAACAACTGTTGGGAGATGCCTTCGCGTTGAAACAGGTCGTCGATGCCTTTAGGTACCGTGAGGGGCTCGATTTGACCGGATACGAAGACGGAACCGAGAATCCGGAAGGAGACGATGCCGTCGAGGCGACGATTGCTCGTGGAATAGGGGAGGGGGTTAACGGCTCGTCCTATGTCGCCGTACAGCAATGGGTCCATGACTTCGATGCCTTCGATGCCATGTCTCGGGAAGATCAGGATAACAGTATCGGGCGCCGCAGGAGTGACAACGAAGAACTGGATGACGCCCCGGAATCCGCTCACGTGAAACGTACCGAACAGGAAAGCTTCACTCCTGAGGCCTTCCTGCTCCGCCGTTCCATGCCGTGGGCAACTGCGGAGGGAGAAAGTGGTCTGCTGTTCGTCGCCTTTGGAAAATCATTTGACGCGTTTGAGGCGCAACTCAACCGCATGGTTGGGAATGAGGACGGAATTACCGACGCCCTGTTTCGGTTCTCCCGACCCGTCACCGGCAGCTACTTCTGGTGTCCACCGATGAAGAACGGACGGTTGGACCTGACCGCTTTGACCGACGGGTAACTAGAGATTGTCGTATTCTGTACGCGCCACCTTTTGGCCATCCCCCGAGTAGTTGCAATGATGGGAGCTCGGCCTGGGACCTGGGGCTTGTGGGCGTGTTGCCGCTCCCGCCTGCGCCTTCCTGCTTTCTAGACCATGCCAGACGGGCACCACGACCGCGGAGACACCACTTGTT
>JAUVSF010000573.1 GCA_030597245.1 Acidobacteriota bacterium | reverse complement strand
GCACATGTAATTGGCGATTTTGGGACCCCAGCCCCAGGACTCAGGACCCAAGACTCCCCCCCCCAGTTGACAGTCTTCCCACTCATTGACAGTCTTGATCGGCAACGTTAGGAGATTGGAAAAGAGAAAGAAAAGACACGTACTCTCAAGCTTGCTCGTCCTCGTAATCTGTTCTTATCAACTTTCGGCACAGAGTGATGTGCGGCCCTTAGATACACCAAATTGGCCGGAGGCCGATGAAGAGGCTGAATGGTACACAGTTGGGGGTGAAAGGCACGGCATCAGCTATTTCAAGAAACATCAGTATCCCGAGGTCGAGTACAAGCCTGGTGACAAACTCACCTTTGACCGCTATCACACGGCCGACGTCATGTACACGTGGTTGAAAAAGTGGGCAGCGGAATATCCCAACATCGTTGACCTCTATGAAGTCGCCAGGAGTTTCGAAGGCCGTCCAATCCTGCAGGTAACGGTCACAAACAAAGAGACTGGCAAGGACACGGATAAGCCGGCCGCTTATTTTGAGGGTGGACGTCACAGTGGCGAGATTACTTCAAGTGAATCCATCTTGTGGTTGCTGCAGCACCTACTCAAGAGTTACGGCAAAGATCCGACGATCACTCAACTCATTGATACCAAGGCGATCTACTTGAGGCCACAGAACAACCCGGATGGATCGACCATGTACTTGCACACTGCACAGAGAAACCGGAGCAGCGTCCGACCTCACGACGATGATCAGGATGGTCTGTTTGATGAAGATGCTCCCGAAGATCTCGACGGTGACGGCATCATATATACGATTCGATGGAAAGCCCGGCCCGAAAAAGACAAGGGGAATGCCACCATCGACCCGCGAGACCCCAGCGGCCGCTTGATGAAGCGCGTCCCCGAAGGCGATGGCGATTGGATGGTCGCAACCGAGGGCATAGACAATGACGGCGACAACAAGTTCAACGAAGACGGGATCGGCGGCCTGGACCTGCATCGGAACTATCCCGAAAACTGGCGACCTGGGAAAGGAAATGATTTAACCGAGAGAGGCTATACACAGAGGGGAGCCGGGACCGCCCCGATGAGTGAGCCGGAGACCAGGTCGGTGGCAATGTGGATGCTGACACATCCCAATATCTCCGTCGTGAATTCGATGGATACCAGCGTACCAATGCATCTCCGACCACCCTCCACGTCCCGGAGCGCTGAGCGAATGTTTCCGGAGGATCTCCAGTACTATGAGAGATTCGACAAGATGGGTCTTGAAATCACCGGCTACCCCTGGGCAGGCGACGTATACGAAGTCTACATGACACGCTATCCGACGGACCGTGTAACCGGGGACCCGAGTCGGCCTTCCCCGCTCTTCGGTCACGGACCCGATTTCGGGTACTTCTATCTTGGAGCGATATGGTACGGCGATGAACTGTGGAATGGCGGAAAGCACAAAGACTACAACCAGGACGGCATCTACGATGGACTGGATGCATTGCAATGGGATGATCAGGAGAACGATGGCGCCGGCTTCAGAGAATGGGAACCGTTCGAGCACCCCGAACTGGGCAGTATCGAGCTGGGCGGCTTTCGTCCCAAGTTCTTTTCTCAGAACGGACCGCCTGCACAATTGGAGCAGTGGGTGAGCAAACAGGCACTCTTCAATCTGGCTATGGCTCGGGAGGTACCGCAACTGGAACTCAACCATGTAAAGGTGGAATCGCTCGAGGACGAAACGGAAAGCGGCACCTACTCGATTGAAGTCAGTTGGACTAATACAGGCAAGCTACCCGTCGCCCTCAAACAGGCACAACTCATCAAGATTGTGCAGGAGGATCGGGCCCAACTTGAATTCGATGAGGAGTTGACTGAGGGCAAAACTCCTGTCGTCGAGATCGTAGACCCGGCCACACACGACAAAACGATCAGGGCGGGGTATACCCGGCCGGGAGATTCCAGGACAGTCACGTTCAGAGTGCGGGTTCTTAAGGACAAGAGTGTCGAGGGGAAGGTCAAGGTCTTATCCACCAGGGGCGGCTATCTCGAAGCCCCCGTGAAGATGGGAACTGGGAATTGAACCACGAAAGCACAAAAGCACGAGGAATTCTTTGTGATTTCGTGATTTTGTGGTTAAGAAAGCTCTGGCATCCGGTAACCGGCATCTGGTTCCTACACAACTTGACAAATCTTTACGAAACAAGGTGATCACGTTCGCGTAATCTCCCATCAGTGAATGAGAGTTGAGCCAACATCAGCCGAGCGGGTTCTCTCGCCACTGAATTGAGCTTTAATAGAGAAAGGAATTACTCATATGAAACGATCATTAGTTCTCGCTTCGATTATTGTCTTACTGACTGCAGTCGGGTCAGTCGCTCTGGCTCAGGGCCCGGGCCCAGGCGGTGGTCAAGGTTCGGCACCCGGTTACAGCCCCGGTCATGGTCATGGGGAAGGCCCAGACGGCTGGTCCAAACGTGGAGGACTCATTCATAAGTTGAACAGAGTTCTGGAATCCCTCGAAGCTCCGGCGTTGGATTCTGACCAGGAAGCAGAGATTACTGCCCTGATTGAAGCCCACAGGCAAAGTTTGCCAAAACCGGATGGAGAAAGACCCGGTCTCGAGCTTCATGCCGCTTACGCTGAGGCTATCTTAAATGGCGATCCTGTCGAAGACATCATTGTGGAGTTGGCTGAAATGATGGCTGTCCACATGGCGGAGCGTATGCAACGCCAGGCTGAGTTCGCGAGTCAGGTTCTGGATATCCTGAATCCGAACCAACTTGCCGCACTCCGGGAATTGAATCCGCAGCGCCTCGTGGGACTGCTGAGCGGCGGTGGAGGTAGAGGGTTCCGATCCATGAGAGCAGGCGAGGGTCATAGAGTGCGACCCACCCGCAACTAACCGCGGACCAACACCTGCAACGCCCTTTGCGTTCTTTGCGAACTTTGCGTGAAACTCATTCGCCTCACGCCAAGGCGCAAAGAACGCAAAGGAAAGGTTGAGCTCCCAGGCACAAACATCACTGCACCCCCCTTAAACCCTTGGCGATCTTGGCGTGAAAGTGCATCATGAACCAATGGATTTGCTGAAGGGGTTCTCCTACGGGCTTTTGTTCTTCTTCATTTTCGTGCCGGGAACCGGCAAAGGCCAGGAGCACTCCTATGGAACCGGTACCTGGGACGCGAGTGCCTTGGGCAATCATCGAGTGATACTGCAAGTCGACGGTCCTGCGGATGCGGTATTAGCAGATATCCCCTGGAGGCGAAGAGACTCAGATCCGGATAAGAAGCTCCTCATTGTGATCGATGAAACGCCAGGTGAGCAGATCAAGAACGTCTTCGCCACACGGATCACACGTGAAAGGGGCGAAGTCGTGTTTCAGCCGGAGACCGCTCCGGGCCGATATCATGTGTACTATCTCCCCCATCGCTTGACCGGGCGCAGCAACTACCCGACGGTTGAG